>CAMNJS010000001.1 GCA_946541645.1 uncultured Bacillota bacterium
TAATTTTAATAATTTTAGAATATTTTACATACTACATAATCTCATTAAAACTCAAAAAACCGAATTTTATTATATTATTTTCAATCTTAAAAACTATATTTATAATAACTTTAATGAAAAGTGTAAACTATCAAATAATAATTAGTGGAATAGTATTTCTTGTAATTTCTTTTTTTGCGACATACTTATTAGAAAAAACAGAAGATATGTTAAAACTACATAAAAGTATTAAAGAAATAGAAAATGATAAACAAATAAAAACATCACTTTTCAAGGTTACACACGAAATTAAAAATCCGATAGCCGTATGTAAAGGATATTTAGATATGTATGATGAAAATAAAGAAGATATAAAAAGATATATTCCAATATTAAAAGAGGAAATAGATAGAACTTTAGTTCTTTTGGAAGATTTCTTATCAATGAATAAACTAAAAATAAATAAAGATATATTAGATATTAATTTATTATTAGAAGAAGTAACAGATAATATGAATCTACTTTTTTTAAAAAATAAGATTCAATTAGATATAAAAATTGATGATGATGAAATATATATAAATGGTGATTACAATAGATTAACCCAAGTACTAATTAATTTATTTAAAAATAGCATTGAAGCTTTAGAAAAAAAGAAAAATAAAAAAATTAGTCTATGGACTAAAACCGAAAAAAACAAAATAAAAATATTTATTAAAGACAATGGAGAAGGGATACCAAAAGACATAATGGAAAAAATAAAAGAACCATTTTATACAACTAAAGCAAAAGGAACAGGATTAGGCGTAGCTTTATCAGACGAAATAATAAAAGCTCATGATGGTAGTCTAAAGTATACTTCAAAATATAAAGATGGCACTTTAGTTACCGTAACTTTGCCAATAGAAAAAGCCATCTAATGGCTTATTTCTGGATAATATTCGTTATTAAAATTATGCCCCTCTGAATCTAATTTTAACAAAGTATCGGTATCAATCAAGAAAAATTTATAAAGCAAAAGATTTTGACCTGTACTAGTAACTGGATCATCCCATGTCAAATCTAAATGTAACCATTTATTATCAACATTTACTAAATTCCAAATGTGATTTGCATTAGCAATTTTATAGTTAGAAACATTAAGTTTATCCAAATAAATTTTCATTGCGTCACTATATCCACTACATAAAGATATTCCATCTATTAAAGGGCCAATAGCTTTATGAGAATTAGAAATAGATAAGTCAGTTCCATTTTCTATAGCCGAAGCTCTATCTTTATCATAAACACTATTATTTATTAAATAATCATGAAAAGCTTTAATCTTTTGCGTAATATTCATGTCATCAGTTATATTTGCAGCCATAAATTCATCTATTTTATTTCCTATAAGATAAGCTTCATCATTAGAATAAAGCTTATCGACACTAACGGTTATTTTTCCATAAGAATTAAACTTAAAATAAATTTTAGAATAACTATTATAAGGTGAAACCATATTGTTTATCGTTGATAATAATGACTGATTTTGGGATAAAGCCTCAAAATCATTTAGACAATTATCATACGAAACATCGCAGTAAAAAGAAAATTCATCAGAACCATTATCTAATATAGTATATATGGCATCAAGCATGCCCTGGTAACTTTTAACATGAAAGTCATCAGTTTTTTTTACAAACATAAAGCTAAAATCATCAGAATAAATATTAGAATTTGGTAAATTAATTTCCTCGTGCTGCATATAAGTTTTTACTACAGTTTCAACAATATCTTCCCTATAAATAAAAACTAAAATAAAAAATATTAAAAAAGCAAAAGTTTTAAATATCTTTTTCATAGACACCCCTTATTAAAAAAAGTAAATTACTCCATCGCATTTACTTTCTTAGTTAATCTAGATTTTTTTCTTGCAGATGTATTTTTGTTTAATACATTAGCGCCTGTAGCCTTATCAATTCTTTTAATGGCAATTTTTAAATTAGTTTCAGCTTCTTTTTTATCTTTTTTAGCAATTGCTCTTTCTACGTTTTTAACTGCAGTTTTTGTACTAGCTAAATAATTATTATTACGTTCTTGTTTCTTTTCATTAACTAAAACTCTTTTCTTTGCATTTTTTAAGTTGGCCATAATTTCACCTCCAAAGCCCATTCGTATATACATTTTAGCAAATTTCCTATAAAAAATCAATAAAAAGTTGATTTTTTGTTAAAAATAAAAAAGAGGTGATAATATGAGTCATGAAATAGATTTAAAAAACAGTGGGGTAAGAACAGACCTTGCGATTGAACTTACAACCAACCATAGTCAAATAGAGGAAGATGGCGTTAAAATTACTAGTATAATATTGGATGAAAGCGAAGCAAAAAAAATAAACAAAAAAGAAGGCACCTATATCACCATTGAATTTGCTGATATTACAGATTATGAAAATAGAAACAAAGTTAAAACAATTTTTGCTAAAGAACTAAAAAAAATGTTAAAAAAATCAAACATAAAAGATACTGATTTATGCTTAATAATAGGACTTGGAAATGAAAAATCAACACCAGATTCCCTGGGACCACTTACAATATCTAAAACCATAGTTACTAATCACTTATACTTATATGGAAACTTAGAAGAAGGCTTTAGAAGAGTATGTGCTATTTCCCCAGGGGTTATGGGTGAAACAGGAATTGAAACAAGCGACTTAATAAAAGAAATAACAAACTCTATAAAACCAGATTTTATTATTGTAGTTGATGCTCTAGCAAGCTCATCAGTAGAAAGAGTGAATAAAACAATTCAAATAACCGATAGTGGGATAAATCCAGGTAGTGGAATCGGAAATAAAAGAAAAGAAATTAGTAAAGATATATTAAAAATCCCAGTAATTGCCATAGGCGTTCCAACCGTGGTTGATGCTGCATCAATAGTAAATGATACTATTAAATACATGTATTATAATTTTGCCTATCAAAAAGAAAACTATAACAATCCCAAAAACAAATTGTCTTTTAACGTTAACTATTTAAAATATAGTTTCAAAATAAAAAAAGAAGATAAACAAAAACTATTAGGAATAGTAGGTTCATTAACCGAAGAAGAAACCAAATCACTCATATATGAAATATTAAACCCTATAGGATATAATTTAATGGTAACCCCAAAAGAAGAAGACTTTATTATTGAAAAACTTTCAGAATTAATTAGTGGCGGAATTAATAACGCCCTTCATGAAAATGTATAAAAAATTTTAAAGCTAAATTATTATTTTAAAAAAATAAAAAGGAAATCATGCTTTCTCCAGTATATATAATATAGAGGAAGATACTTAGTATGAAATATTACTCTAAGAATAAAAAGCGGCAAGGAAGTAGAAAAATATGATAAAAAAAGATATGAGAACAGCCAAATTAAAAAAGAAAAATAATCCTTCTAAATTTTGATTATGAGTTTTCAGGAATATTTAATGATAGTAACAACCTAATAATAGTAGAAAACTTTATTGCCATATATTTAAATGTAAACATTGAAAAAATAAGAGAACACTTAACCATAAAATCAAGATATTAATAAAAAGAATAAAAACAAACAAGAAGATCTATTATTATAATTAGATGGAGAAAAGATAAATATAGAACTATCAAATAAAAATTCAGAAGTGATAAAAGAAAGAAATGTAGTATATGTATCAGAAATACACGGGATGTTAAAAGAAAATATTGATATAGAACTAATTTCCAAAACTACAGGGCTTTCAAAGAAAAAAAGTGAACTATTGTGAAAAAACACAATAGTTTTTATTATAAAAATATATTTTTCTACATTTAATTTAAATACAAAAAAATATAATGTATTTGGTGATTATTATGAAAAAAATAAAAATTAAAAAAAGAAGATTCAAATATCGTATACTAGGCTATGCATTTATTGCCTTTTTAGGTTATCAAATATCATTTAATATAATAATGAATTTTAAATTAGCAAATGACAATGAATCGTTTGTAAAAGCCTTATTAATAGATTCTAATTATCATATGTTATATGAAAAAAAATCCAGCAATTTACTTACAAAAGCATTTTCAAAGATAATAAACGTAAATGAACCGGTTACAATACTAGATAATTTATTTCACTTAAAAGAAAACAAAGTGAATCCAAGCATGGCATATGTAAGTAACCCAAATAAAGAGATAAATAATGTTGATAAAAATCCTGAGGTATATTTATATAATACCCACCAAGGAGAAGCGTACGAAGGAAAAGCCTTAGAAGGCTATAATATAACGCCAGGGGTTATGATGGCATCATATATATTTCAAAAAAAGTTTTCTGAAATAAATATAAAGGCCTTAGTCATGGAAGACAATATTTCAGATTATCTAAACTTAAATAACATGAAATATAGTAAAAGCTATAATGCAAGTAGAGTTTTTCTAAAAGAAGCTTTAAATAAAAATCAAAATCTAAAATTAATTATAGATATCCATAGAGATTCAATTGAAAAAAATAATTCAACAGTCATAATTAACAATAAACCGTGTGCAAAAATATTATTTGTAGTTGGTGAAGAATATGAAACATATGAAGAAAATTTAAGAATGACAAACTATATAAACGAAAAAATAAAAGAAAAATATCCACAAATAACAAGAGGTGTAATAACCAAAGGTGGCAAAGGAAGTAACGGCATATATAATCAAGATCTAAATAATAAAATAACACTAATGGAAATAGGCGGACATCAAAACACTATAGATGAAGTTTTAAATACAATAGACCTTATTACCCCGATAATAGGAGAGTATATAAATGAAGCACGCTAAAGAAAACAAAATTTTTAAATACTTAATACTAACAAGCTTCATCACTTTTTTTGCTCTATACATGTCACAAAGCACGGGATACTATGAGTATAAAAATAGTAAAAAAGTTGCGTTAACTAACGAACAGATAAAACAGTTTGAAAAAGATGTAAATAATGGTAAAAATATTGATATTACGAAATATATAGAAATTAATAATAAAGATTATCAAAACAATTTATCAAAAATGGGGTTGACAATTTCTAGCAACCTGGAAAAAGTCGTAAGAAAATTTATAAGTGAAAGTTTCAAAGTTTTAGCAAAATTAGTGGGCGAATAATATAAAATGTGGTATTATATCTTTAGGTGATTTGATGAAGTTAATAATAGGAAGCCATGTTTCTTACACGAAAGATGAAGGATTACTCGGAAGCGTTAAAGAAGCACTAAGCTACGGTGAAAATACATTCATGTTTTATACAGGTGCCCCACAAAACACTTTTAGATCTCCAATTAATAAAGAAAAAACTGAAGAAGCAAAAAAAATAATGAAAAAAGAAAATATAGATATTAAAGACGTTATTATACACGCTCCATACATAATTAATTTAGCGACAGCAAATGAAGAAAAATTTAATTTTGCAGTGAACTTTTTAAAACAAGAGGTTAAAAGGGCCGAACAGTTAAGCATAAACAAAATAGTTCTTCACCCTGGAAGCCACGTAGGAATAGGTGAGGAAAAAGGATTAGAAAATATAATAAAAGGATTAAATCTAGTCTTAACTGAAAAAGAAGGACCAATTATTTGTCTTGAAACAATGGCTGGGAAAGGAACAGAGCTTGGAACCACTTTCAAGCAGCTAAACAGTATTATTAAAAATGTTAAGAATAATAATAGAGTGATGGTCTGTCTCGATACATGTCATTTAAATGATGCTGGATATGATGTCAAAAAATTTGATAATCTATTAGAAGAATTTGATAAAATAGTTGGACTAGATAAAATCGCCTGCATTCACATAAACGATAGTAAAAACGAAATTGCCGCGCATAAAGATAGACACGAAAATATTGGAATAGGAACAATAGGCTTTGATAATCTAATAAAAATTATTTATCATGAAAAATTAAAAGAAATTCCTAAAATATTAGAAACTCCATATATAAGCATAGATGGTGGCAAAGACAGAACTTATCCACCATATAAATTTGAAATCGAAATGATTAAAGACAAAAAATATAATGAACACCTTTTAGAAGAAATAAGAAATTACTACAAATAATCTTTATATCTTTCCTTATATATAAAAAATAAATTAATAATTTTCTCGCCTTTAGCTTTACCAAATTTATTTTCTATTTTACGAATAATTGGGTGGGAATCTCCATAAAGCAATTCCTCCCAATTATTTTTTAAATAAAAGTGTAAAAGTTCTCCCTCATCTTTACTTAAAATAATATCATTTTCCAAGCCAAAATTTAAAATATCTTGAACAGATATCTTGTCAATGTAATTTTTAATAAAAAAACGCATAACCCCTCCTTATAAAATTGTATGAATAAAAGAAAGCCGAGGTGATAAAAGCATGATAAAAATTTTAAAAAAAAGAAGCATATATACTCCAAAAAAGAAAAAGAAAAGAAAAATTCAAAAAAGAAAAGCATCCTTAAAAATAAACACAAAAAGCAAAAAACAAGGATATAACTTTAGCATATATAAACAATCTAAAGACATAAAACTAGAAATAGAAAAACGTTACAACATTCTTACTTTTATCATTATACTAGCTTTATTAGTATTAACAATTTTTTTATTCTTTATTCAAATAATTAAAAGTGAAAGCTACACTAAACAGTTAAAAACCTTAACCAAAAAAATAGTGTATGGGCAGTCTGCTCCACGAGGTAGAATTTATGATCGAAATGGCAAATTAATAGTCGATAACACACCAGTTAAAGTAATATATTATAAAAAGCCATCAGAAATAACCACTAAAGAAGAAATGAAAATAGCCTATAAACTTGCAGACATGATCGACGTAGATGTTAAAATAAACGACTACGATTTAAAAGTATTTTGGATAAAAAATAATAAAGAAAAAGCTAATAGTAAAATAACTAAAAAAGAATGGAAAAAATTAGAAGAAAGAAAACTGACAAACGACGAAATATATAAATTAAAAATCGAAAGAGTAAGCAGTGAAGATTTAAAAATATATAATGAGCATGATAAAAAGGCCGCATACATATATACCCTTATGAATACTGGGTACTCATATGCCGAAAAAATAATAAAGAGTAAAGATGTAACCGATGAAGAGTATGCCTTAGTATCAGAAAATTTAAGCGATTTAAAAGGCATCAATACAAAACTAGATTGGGATAGAACATATCCATATGGAAATACATTTAAAAGCTTACTTGGAAAGGTATCTACCAGCAAAAGTGGAATACCCCTTGAATTAAAAGACTATTATTTAGATAAGGGATACAGTCTAGATGACAGAGTTGGAATTAGCTATCTAGAATATCAATATGAAGATATTTTAAAAGGTAAAAAAAACAAATATGAAGTTGAAAATAACGGCGCATATAAACTTATTGAAGAAGGAAAACGCGGCACCGATATAACAATTTCAATTGATATTGAGCTTCAAAAAGAACTTGAACAAATATTAGAAGAGGAAGTTTTAAATGCTAAAAAAGAAGCTAATACTCAGTACTATAACAGATCATTTGTAATCATCACAAACCCTAAAACCGGCGAAATATTAGCCATGGCCGGCAAACAAGTAAAAGAAGAAAACGGAAACCTAGTTGTCGTTGATTACGCACCGGGATTGCTTACTTCATCAGTTGTTGCTGGATCAGTAGTAAAGGGAGCTTCGCAAACAGTAGGCTATAACACAGGAGCCTTAAAAATAGGTGAAGTAAGATACGATAGCTGCGTAAAAATAGCTGCAACGCCAGAAAAATGTTCATGGAAGCCACTAGGAAAACTAAACGATATAACTGCTATCGCATATTCTTCAAACACATATCAGTACTATACTGCTATTAAAGTCGGAAAAGGAACATATAAATACAATAAACCACTAGTAATTGACAAAGAAGCTTTTAATACATACCGAAATACATTTCAAGAATTTGGCCTAGGAGTAAAGACCGAAATAGATTTGCCTAATGAAATTACAGGCTATAAAGGAACTAATACAGCACCAGGACATCTATTAGATTTCGCAATAGGACAGTATGATAATTATACACCACTACAACTATCTCAGTACATTGGCACAATTGCGAGCGGTGGAAAAAGAATGAAACTCCACTTATTTAAAAACATATATGGAGAAAAAGAAGATAAAAATGAAAAAGAACTAAACACAGTAAATACTAGTGCAGAATATATGGCTAGGATAAAAGAAGGGTTTAAAGCCGTAACTAGCTATGGAACCGGAGTGGGTTATATAGATCAAGTATTTAATGCCGCTGGTAAAACCGGAACAAGTCAAAGCTTTGTCGACACCAATAACGATGGAAAAGTTGACACAGAAACCATCAGTACCACCTTTGCAGCTTACGCTCCAGCCGACGATCCAATAGTTACATTCACAATTATTTCGCCAGATATATCACATAATAATGGCACCCTGCACTATCAATCACAGATAAATAAAAGATTAGCTGATAGAGTTTCTAAAAAATACTTTGAAATTTTCAAGTAATTTGGTATAATATAGCTAGAAATGTGAAAAGGAGGGATATTCATGGCTAAAAAAGGAGAAGCTAGAGAAAATATTACTTTAGTTTGTTCTGTGTGTAAAAACGAAAATTACCGTGTAGAAAAAAACAAAAGGAACACACCAGAACGTTTAAAATTGAATAAATATTGCCCTACATGTATGAAACATACAGAGCACAATGAAAAAAAATAGTTCGTAGAGAGGTATAAAGTATGATAAATATTAATGATATTAAAAATGGCATGACTGTCATAATTGATGGGAATATCTATTTAATTTTAGAATTCCAACACGTTAAGCCTGGGAAAGGCCCTGCTTTTGTTAGAATAAAATTAAAAAACCTACGTACAGGTTCAACTATTGAGCAAACATTCAATACAAATATAAAATTTGAAAAAGCTATCATTGAAAAAAAACCAATGCAATTCTTATATGGCAGCGGAGATACTTATAATTTCATGAATATGGAAACTTATGAACAAATAGATTTAACTAATGAACAGCTTGGGGAAGATGCAAAATTTTTAAAAGAAGGCTTAAATCTAGAAGTTACTTTCTATAAAGGAGAAGTTTTAGGCATAACATTACCTGAAAAAATCGAATATGAAATATCTCATACTGAACCAGCAGTTAAAGGAAACACTGCAACAAATGCGACAAAAGAGGCAACCCTTGAAAATGGTTTAACGATTAAAGTACCATTATTCATAAATGAAAATGATAAGGTAATTGTTTCAACTAAAGACGGGAAATATGATTCTAGAGCCTAATAAAAGAATAAAGAGGTGGAAAAAATGTTAGAAAAAGAAAGATTTTTAGCAATAAAAAAATTGGCTAGGAACATTAGAGAAGAAAATAAAGATTTATTTAAAAAGCTTGAAAAAAAGTCCGTTGACACCGCAGTAAAAGAAAAGGAAAAATTCATTGATTCTATAATGCGTGAAATGTCTGTAGCTTTTAGTGATGGTGAACAAGGAAGAGAAGAAAAACAAATTTTTAGAGCTAATATTTTAATGCCCGATGATGAAGAATTTTATAATAGTTACTCAAAAGATAAAAATATTAGAAGTCTAATGAAAAAATATGCGGTAAATATTGAGGATATTATGAGTAAAATAACAGAATTAAACATTTATGGAAAATATTTGGATGAAAAAGATGACGACTTTGTCGATGAGATGGAAAAAATATCAAAAGAAGAAGCTGAAGACCTACTAGACGAAATAGATGATTTATCAAACACCTTAACTAACTTAGATATAACGCAAGATAAAGAATCTAAGCCAAAAAAAGAAGCTAGATTTATAAAACCAGATATTGAAGAAGTTGTCCCTGAAATAGAAAAAGAAGAAATAGCTGATGATGATTTTCTAGATGAATCATTTGAAAATATTAATAACGCCATATCCGGTTTTGTTGATGACTACAACAGTTTAAAAGACGAAATAAAAACAAAAAATTCTGAAATAAACTCATTACAAATAAAAATTGAAAAACTATCTACTGAAAATGATAGACTTACCGCTTCACATGAAGATCTTAAATCACTTAATGATAGATTAAAAGCTAATTATGAAAGTTTAAAAGCAAATAATGATCATTTAAAAGATGAAAACGAAGAAATGAGCAAAAGAATGAGCATCCTAGAAGATAAACTTTATAAAAGTGCAACTCTTCTTAAAAAATTATATAAAGGAATAAAAGGATAAAACAGCTTAAAAATAAGCTGTTTTTTACATTATCTGATAATTAGAAGAATTGTAGTTAGAACCATTATTCACAATACTTTCAAGCCTTCTAACTCTTTGTTCTAAAGAGTTAAGCTGATTTGATAAAGTGCTTATATCTGAAGTATTATTAGGCATTTGTGTAGGAACATTTACCATATAATTACCAGGCATTGGAACCATTTCACCCGGCATAACCATTCCATTAAAACTAGGCATCATCTGTGGATATACCCCCATACAATTACGATCTTTTTTCAAAATAAATTACTCCTTTCACATCTAATAAATTATATGCTTTTATCTATTTTTGGTGTCTAAATATATAAATACAAAATTTGTAGACTAAAATAAACAATTCTGATACAATTAAGGTGGTGAAATTATGCGATTAAAAAACGTTAAAGGTGCTAAAGAGATCATAGAAAAGTCAGATTATATAATAAAAAATCCAGAAGAAATTAAAGGAAGTTATGATAAAATATTTAAAAATGAAAACGATATTCACATAGAAATAGGTATGGGTAAAGGCGACTTCATAATTGAAATGGCTCAAAAATATCCAAACATTAATTTTATTGGAATAGAAATGTTTGACAGCGTAATTGTAAGAGCTGTTCAAAAACTAGAAAATTTAAAATTACAAAACTTAAAACTAATAAGATTTGATGCAACAAACATCGAAAAAATATTTGAAAAAGAAATAACAACAATATATTTAAATTTTTCAGATCCTTGGCCAAAAAACAGACACGAACACAGAAGACTTACAAGTGAAATTTTCTTAAAGCGATATGATAAAATATTTAAAGAAAATAATCATATTATTCAAAAAACAGATAACCGAAAATTATTTGAATTTTCAGTAATTTCTTACACAAATTATGGGTATAAAATTAAAGCTATATCACTTAACTTACATGAAGATGATTTTGACAGCGTTGAAACAGAATATGAAAAAAAATATGTAAGTCAAGGACTACCTATATATATGATAGAAGTATATAAGTAGACATTTTTTTACATGTAAAGTTATTGTTTTTCTATCAAAATAAAACAATATTTGATATAATCAAAGTAAGCAGGTGCATATATGAAGAGAAATATAATTATAATAAGTATTGCCATTATACTGCTGACAGGCTGTACTATAGTTAGAATCGACACAACATCTATTGATAATATAGTGCGCGTAATAACATCTAAAGAAGGCTCTTTATATAACCATGTGGGAAGAGGATATAAGTATTACGTACCTAAAGGCGTAACTTATATTGACAGTAGTGGTTCTAATGATAAACTTTATTCAAATGGCGTGTACTATTATCTGTTTTTAGATGAAGTAAGTTACTACTATAAAAAAGCTATCAGCTACAAAGAAGATTCATCAAAAATATATTCTAAAAAGATTGAAAATGGTAGTAAAGTGGGATACTTAGAAATATCTAAAAAAAACGACCTATATTTAGTTGAGTTTGTTTATAACTATGCTAAAATAGAAGCCTTAGTTCCGGAAAAGAAACTAAATGATACAGTTTTAAACTGCTCATACATTTTATCGACAATAAAGTACAACAGTAATATAGTAAAATTATCATTAGAAGAAGACTTTTTAAAAAATAAAGAAGAAAAATATAACGTATTCACCCAGAAAACTAAAGATGAAAATAGTTTCTTACGTTATGAAGAAAAGTAGAGGTGCTAAAAATGGGTTTACTAGATAAAGTAAAAAATTTATTCACTGAAGAAGTAGAAGTTGAAGTAAAAGAACCAGAGAAAAAAGAAAAAAAGCATAAAGAAAAAAAAGAAGAAATTCAAAAAGAAGTTATTCAAGTAGAAATACCATCACCAGTTGAAATAGAAGAAGAAATGGAACCACTAGAAAAGAAAGAAGACTATAAATTTCCATTTTTTGATGACGATGATTTTGGAATGATTGATCTGGAAGCGAAAGAAAAAGAAGAAAAACCAAAAACATATCATGAGGTTTATAATCCTCCAAAAGAAGAAAAGAAAGTATTCAAACCATCACCAATCATATCACCAGTTTATGGATTTCTGGACAAAAATTATCAAAAAGAAGAACTTATCCAAAAAACTAATGAATATAATCCAAGAAAAGCTAGTGTTGATGAGATAAGAGATAGAGCTTATGGCAGCTTAGAGTCGGATATTGAAACAACCCTATTTGGAAACAATCGTGTATTATTTGAAGAGAAAAATGATAAAGATGAAACCGAAAAAATAAAAGAAGAAAAAGCTATTGATGAAGTAACAAATGATTATAATTCAAAAACTATTGAAGAAAAGCCGAGACACCAAAGTCTAAAAGAAGAAGACGATTTAACAGAATTAATAGAAGCTGAAATGACTAAACCCGAAAAGAAAGAAAATAGAAAACCACGAAAAATCAGCGATAAAGAATTGTTTAATCTAATTGATTCAATGTATGAAGGGGAGATAAAATGATAGTAGATATTTCGGAATTATTTACAGTATTATTTTATATATTATTAATGGTGCTAGTAATTGCTTTAATTGTCTTGGTTATTAATGCAATAAAAACACTAGGCAAGGTTGACCGACTAGTTGATGATATTAGTCAAAAATCTACCAAGTTAAATGGCGTATTTAATGTCATTGATGGTGCCACCGACGCAGTTGTCGGCTTTAGTGACAGTATAGTTGGCCTAGTAAGTGGCGCTATTGGAAAAGTATTTCATAGAAAGAAGGAAAAGGAAAATGAGTAAAAAAGGATTTGGAAAATTTTTAGCCGGTGCAGGTATCGGCGCAGCCTTAGGACTGCTATTTGCTCCTAAAAAAGGAGACGAAACGAGGCAGGACGTTAAACAAGCATTTGATGATTTAGTTACTAAAGTAAAAAATACTGATGCTGATGAAGTGCGTGAGACTGTTGAATTAAAAATAGCAGAATTAAAAGAAGGAATTGCAAACCTAGATAAAGAAACTGTTTTAGAAGAAGCTAAAAAACAAGCAAAAAAATTACAAGACGCGGCTTCAGAACTAGTCGAATATGCTATTGAAAAAGGAACACCAGTAATCGAAAAATCAGCAAATGCCATCAAGAAAAAAGTTGTAGAGGTATCTAAAGAAGTAACAAAAAAATTAGAAAAAGAAGAAAAATAGTCACACAAGTGATTATTTTTCATAGGTAAAAATATGGATTTATGGAAATATGAAAAAGAACTTTATAACCAAAATATAAAATATATTGGTGGGACAGATGAAGCCGGAAGAGGGCCACTTTATGGACCTGTAGTTGCTGCTTGTGTAGTTTTACCCAAAAAATTTAAACTAGAAGGCTTAAATGATTCTAAAAAATTAAGTGAAAAAAAGAGAAACATTTTCTACGAGTATTTAATAAATAACGTCATATACGGTATTGGCATAGTAGACAATAAAAAAATAGATGAGATAAATATTTACGAGGCTAGCAGAGAAGCTATGAAAATAGCTATTGAAAAAGTTCGAAAACAAGTTAAACTACAATACGTCTTAACTGATGCCATGCCAATAGATTTAGATATCCCAGTTATGCCTATTATCAAAGGAGACTCCAAAAGCATAACCATTGCAGCCGCCAGTGTAATTGCAAAAGTGACGAGAGATAAAATACTTTATGAAATAGATAAAAAATATCCAGAATATGGCTTTAAAAATCATAAAGGATATCCTACTAAGAAACATTTGGAAGCAATTAACAAAAACGGGCTTATAGACGGATACCGCTTAACTTATGGCCCTATAAAAAATTATATAGAAAAAGGAAAATGTTAAATATGATAATAAATGAAAACAATAAAGATAACATTTTAAAAGGAATAGTCAAAAGAGGTTTTAATCAAACCCCAAACGAATTAAAAGAAAAAATTTTTAATGAACAATTAAAACAGAAAAAAGCAGATGAATCAAATAAAAATGACATAATAAATTACGAAAAAACAAGACTAAGCGAAGTAATAAATAATTTAAAAAGAATGAAATAATATTAAAAACATGTTATAATTAAAAATAGGAAGGTGGGGCAAAATGTTTGAAGGAACAGGTAAATATTTTTTCCTAATATTCTTAATCACTATAGTAGTTTACACAACCGTTAAAATTTGTCTGGCGCATATTTTCAAAACAGCTAAAATACCAAGCTGGAAAGCCTTCATACCATTTTATAATAAACTATTATTAGTAGATAAATTAGATTTAAAACGAGAAGTTTTTTATATGACACTTATTCCATTCATCAATCTATACTACTACTATATAATAATCGGAAAACTATTAGAAGCCTATAATATGAATGCCAAAGAAGCAATTTATTTCATTTTAATTCCAATGTATAAATTTCCAGAATTAGTCTTTAAAAGACCACAATTCATGCTCCACATGTATGATAATACTGAAGCATTCATAATAAATGAAAAAATGTTATATGAAAAAGAATCACCGAATCAAACCAACATAGAAAATTATAATCCAGAAGTAAATAAAATAAGTGATAAACTTTACACCCAAGATAATGTATTTTCGAATAGTAGTTTAGAGCCAGACGAACGTAAAGAAACTATAGTTGAAGCCAAAGAAGAAATAAAAGAAGAAGAAAAACCAATCAATATACAAGATGGAAAACCAAAAGTTTGCCCAAAATGCGGAACAAAACTAGAGCCATCAGCTCAAATTTGTTTTTTCTGTGGGACTCAGGTTCCTTGACAATCTAATTAGTATCCACTATAATACTAGAAAAGCTTAAACAAGAGGAGTAAATATAAAACAGTTTAAAGAGAGTCAGTAGATGGTGTAAACTGATAACTGCTAATATTGAAGGTAGCTTGCTAGCTGATTTTCCGAAATAATAGTAAGAAAATACGGACTGCCCGTTAGAGCTTATAAGGTAAGAATACTTACGAATTAAGGTGGTACCACGTTCAAAACGTCCTTATATAAGGACGCTTTTTTAATGAAAGAAAGTGTAAATATGGAAGAATTTACTAAATTTGCTGAAAAATTTAATTTAAATGATCCGATGATAAAACTAAAGTATAATCATTCCATGCGGGTCCAAAAACTATGTGAACAAATTGCTAGATCAGAAAATGAAAACATAAAACTTGCATCAATAATTGGGCTCCTTCATGATTATGGAAGATTTTATCAGTGGCAAGATTACCACACCTATAATGACCTTGTTTCAATTGATCATGGAGATTATGGCGTCCAAAAATTATTTGAGGAAAATGAAATAAAATCTTTTTATCAAGAGGAAAAAATTTATAAAATAATATATGAAGCTATTAAATATCACAACAAATATTCCGTACCTAAAGAAGTAGAATCTAAAATAATGTGCGATATTGTAAGAGACGCAGATAAATTAGACATTCTATATTTATATAAAATTGGCGAATTAAAAATTAAAGAGTTAGGAAGTGTATCTGAAAAAGTAAAAGATAGTTTCTACAAACATAATCTTATAAACAACAAAGATATAAAATCAGAAATAGATATAACCATAAGAACATTAGGATTAATATACAAATTAAACTTCCTATATTCTTATAAATATCTAGATAAAAACAATATAATAAAAGAAATATTTAATAAACTTAAAGACAAAGAAAAATTAAAACCATATTTTGACGAAATAGAAAAATATATTAAAGAAAAACTAGAGGTGAAAACATGTTAGAAAAAAAATATAATCATAAAGAAGTTGAAAAAGATAAATACAAAACATGGCTTGATAAAGGCTATTTTAAAAGCGGCGATAAAACAAAGAAAGCTTATACAATAGTATGCCCACCGCCAAACGTAACAGGCGTTCTTCATATTGGACATGCTTGGGACATGACCCTTCAAGATACAATAATCAGATTTAAAAAAATGCAGGGATACGACACATTATGGCTTCCAGGAATGGATCATGCCGCAATAGCTACTGAAGCCAAAGTAGTTAAAAGAATAAAAGAAGAAGGTAAAACAAAAACAAGTATAGGAAGAGAAGAATTCTTAAAAGAATGCTGGAAATGGACCCATGAACATGCTGATATCATAAGAAAGCAGTGGGGCAAATTAGGCTTAGCTTTAGACTATGATAAAGAAAGATTTACCTTAGATGAAGGACTAACCAAAGCCGTAAAAAAAGTCTTTGTCGATTTGTATAATGAAGGTTTAATTTATAGAGGTGAAAAAATAATAAATTGGGATCCTGTAGCCAAAACAGCCTTATCAACAGAAGAGGTTATATATCAAGATGACCCAGGAGCCTTTTATCATTTAAAATACATAATTGATGGCACAGATGAGTATCTAGATATAGCAACCACAAGACCAGAAACTTTATTTGGGGATACTGCAGTAGCTGTCAATCCAAATGATAAAAGGTATCAAAAATATATTGGTAAAAATGTAATTTTACCAATTGTAAATAAAAAAATTCCTATTATCGCGGATGAACACGCTGATCCAGAATTTGGAACAGGCTGCGTTAAAATAACCCCGGCTCATGATCCAAACGATTTTGAAGTTGGAAATAGGCATAACCTAGAAAGAGTAGTAGTCATGAACGAAGATGCAACGATGAATGAAAATGCTGGCAAATATGAGGGTATGACTAGAGAAAAATGCAGAGAAGAATTGCTTAAAGATTTAGAAAAAGAAGGACTACTTTTAAACATTGAAAAAATGACCCACTCTGTAGGACACTCAGAAAGAACAGGGGCTGTCATCGAACCATATCTTTCAAAACAATGGTTTGTCAAAATGAGACCACTAGCTGATAGAGTATTAAGTAACCAAAAAAATAAAGAAGGTAAAGTAAATTTTGTTCCTGCAAGATATGAAAAAACTATGAATCACTGGATGGAAATAACTTACGACTGGTGCATATCAAGACAATTATGGTGGGGTCATAGAATCCCTGCTTGGTATAAAAATGATGAAATTTACGTTGGTATAGAACCTCCTAAAAGCGATGGCTGGACGCAAGATGAAGATGTATTAGATACCTGGTTTTCATCAGCCCTATGGCCATTTGCTACCTTAGGGTGGCCAGAAAGTACAGATTTACTAAAAAGGTACTATCCAAACGATGTTTTAGTAACCGGTTATGATATTATCCCGTTTTGGGTAAATAGAATGACTTTCCAAGGGTTACACTTTACAGACTCAAGGCCATTTAAAGATTGCCTAATTCATGGGCTTATCCGAGATAAAGAAGGAAGAAAAATGAGTAAATCCTTAGGTAACGGTGTAGATCCAATGGACGTTATCGATAATTATGGAGCAGATTCATTAAGGTTTTTCCTACTTAAAAGTTCCGCACCAGGCATGGATTTAAGATACGATGAAGACAAAGTAAAAGCATCTTGGAATTTCATAAATAAACTTTGGAACGCGTCAAGATATGTTCTAATGAACATTGAAGATTTAAACGTAAGTAAATATAACAAAGATGAACTAACTATATCAGATAAATGGATATTAACTGAAAAAAACAACCTTATAAAAAACGTAACTAGAAATATGAATAATTATAATTTCCACAATGCTGGAAATCAAATATATGATTTTACATGGTCTAAATTCTGTGACTGGTATATAGAACTTTCTAAAAATAACATGAATACAACCACTAAAACAGTATTGTTAGATGTTCTTACAACAATATTAAAACTACTTCATCCATTTATGCCATACGTTACTGAAGAAATATATAGAAAACTACCTATAAAAGAACAAGAATCAATTATGATTTCTCCATATCCAAAATATAATAAAGATGAAATATTTACTAAAGAAGAAGAAAAGCTAGATAAAATAATTAACGATATCATATCTATAAGAACCCTAAAACTAAATAACAATATTAAAAAAGACGCTTTAGTAAAAATAAACTGTCTACCAGAGACTTATAGTATATATAAAAGTTCATTAAAAATAAATGATGAAAATATAGTCACCGAAAAACAAGATTTAAACAGTATAAACTATAAATCAACTATGATTGATATTACATACTATTTCAAAACAGAGGAAGTAGATGAATCAGCAAAACAAAAAGAAATAGAAGACTTAAAAGTATCAATAGAAAGAAGACAAAAACTACTTTCAAATGCAAACTATGTAAATAAAGCGCCAAAACAAATAGTTGATAATGAAAGGAAAAAATTAGAAGAAGAAAAAACAAAACTAGAAAGTTTACAAAAATAAAATCACTGCTATTGATTTATCAAAAAAAATATGGTATATTAAATTTAAAGTAAGGGGCGAGGAGGTGATACATATATGAAACAAAATCAAAAAGGTTTTACACTTATCGAACTTTTAGCCGTAATTGTTATCTTAGCTATTATCGCCTTAATCGCTACTCCAATTGTCATGAATGTTATTAATAAATCTAGACAAAAGGCAGCTGAAGATAGTGCATATGGTGTCATTGAAGCTATAAAAGCAAAGCATGCCGAAAGAATGCTAGATACATCTAGTGATATTAGTGAAAGTATCGAAGTTACATGGAGTGATGGCGTAGGTACAATTACAAATTCAACTGAAACAGTTACTGTTAGTGGAACTAAACCAACTGCCGGAAAAGTTTCAATATCTTCAAATGGTACAGTTAATGTAGAAGGATTAAAGATTAACGGCTATACATGTAATGGTAGTGATACTGTAACATGTTCAAATGCTGCTGATGCCGCTAACAATGGTGGTAATTAAAAACGGAAAATATTTCCGTTTTTTTAAATCTTGAATAAATAAAACTATTATGCTATTATTATAATAGAGGCTGATAGTATGGAAGATAATTTTAAGGAAATTAAAATGGTTGAAAATGGTTTAGTTATTATTTTGCTTTTTGTTATTATAATTATTTTGCTTCCATCTGTTACTGCAGTAATTTCAAAATCCATGCAAATGTCAGCTAAAACAAATACCAAAGGCACAGTAGAAATTGTAAAAGAATTATATATAAACATAAATTTAACTGATGACGTAATTTTGCCATTTAAAGTAATTTACAATAAAAAAGGATATGAAATATATAGTGGTGGAGAAAAATATACTCCAGTAAAAACAATTAAGATAAAAAATGAAGGGAAACTTCCCACAAGTGGAAGTGTTGAAATAGATTCAGAAGGCTACACAACAGTTAAAAATTTAAAATTTGGTCTATACAAATGTAATCAAATTAAAGATGGAGATATAGTTTGCGAAATATAACGGTTATTGCATAAAAACCGTTTTTTATTTATAATAAAATTAGGTGATGAACATGAATCAAGAAAACATCCGAAATTTTTCAATAATTGCCCATATAGACCATGGCAAAAGCACAATAGCTGATAGAATACTAGAACTTACTGGCGCAATTACTGAAAGGGAAAAACAAGATCAATTATTAGATAGTATGGAACTTGAAAGAGAAAGAGGAATTACTATTAAATTAAATGCAGTACAGTTAAAATATAATTATAAAAATAATGAATATGTTATGCATTTAATTGATACCCCAGGACATGTCGATTTTTCATATGAAGTATCTAGAAGTTTAGCTGCCTGTGAAGGGGCTGTTTTAGTCGTAGATGCAGCTCAAGGAATAGAGGCTCAAACTCTTGCTAACGTATATTTAGCTTTAGAAAATGATTTAACAATAATTCCTGTTATAAATAAAATAGACCTTCCTAATGCCGACGTTCCAAAAGTAAAAGAAGAATTAATAAACACATTAGGCTTTAAAGAAGAAGAAATAATTTTAACAAGTGCCAAAACAGGAGAAGGAATAAAAGAACTAATTGAAGCTATAATTGATAGAGTTCCTGCGCCTAACGGAAATCCAAGCGGTAAATTACGCGCCCTAGTTTTTGACAGCTTCTTTGATCCATATAGAGGAGTAGTCGCTTTAGTTAGAATAGTTGACGGTAAAATAAGAGTAAAAGATAAAATAAAATTAATGGAGTCAGGAGCATCTCATGATGTGACGGAACTTGGTATAAATAATCCCAAAGAACAAATAAAAGATGAACTAACTACAGGAGAAGTTGGATATATATGTGGAAGTATTAAAAGTATAAGAGATATTAAAGTAGGGGATACAATTACCCTAGAAAATAATCCTGCAGATGAAAAACTACCTGGCTATAAGCCAATGAAACCAATGGTATTTTGCGGTCTATATCCAGTCGAATCAAACAGATATGCAGATTTAAGAGAGGCGCTAGAAAAATTAAAACTAAATGATGCAGCCTTAGAATTTATACCAGAGACATCAGAAGCATTAGGCTTTGGTTTTAGATGCGGATTTTTAGGACTATTACATATGGAAATAATTGAAGAAAGAATTGAAAGAGAATTTAACATAGACTTAATTGCTACAAGCCCATCAGTAGTTTATAAAATCACTAAAACAGATAATGAAGTAATTAATATAGATAGTCCTGCCAAAATGCCAGATAGACAAAAAATAAAAATCATCGAAGAACCATATATAAGAACTAATATATATGTACCAGCAGAATATATCGGACAAATTATGGAATTATGCCAAAATAAAAGAGGAACATATATAAATATAGAATATATAAATACTGAAAGAGTAAATATTCATTATGAAATACCACTTTCAGAAATTGTCTACGATTTTTTTGATAAACTAAAAGGCGTAACTAGAGGATATGCTTCATTTGACTACGACCTAATAGGATATAAACCAAGTGATTTAGTAAAAATGGACATCTTATTAAATGGAAATTCAATAGATGCTCTAAGCTTAATTGTTCATAAAGATTTTGCATATAAAAGAGGAAAAGCCATTGTTGAAGCTCTAAGAAAATTAATACCAAGACAGCTATTCGAAGTTCCAATCCAAGCCGTTATTGGTTCCAAAGTAATAGCTAGAACAGACATTAAAGCCCTAAGAAAAAATGTTTTAGCTAAATGCTATGGCGGAGACATAACAAGAAAAAGAAAATTACTAGAAAAACAAAAAGAAGGCAAAAAAAGGATGAAAATGGTGGGAAATGTTGAAGTGCCACAAGAAGCATTCTTAGCCGTCTTAAGTATGGAGGAAGAATAATTATGAATGGACCATCAGGAGAAAAAAAACAAGAAAGTATAAGTAGAGCTAAAGCTTATGAAAATGGGAATCTAGAATTTAAATATCTTCATCCAGTTGACTTACTATACGTAAGAAAAAATGGCAAAAGAATTTTGAAAATTGAAAGAGCAAGACGAATTTTATTTGCCGTTGTTCTAGCAGGCGCTAGTGATTATGATATTGAAGATAGGACAATTATAGACATATATGAAGAATATAAGAAAAAAGGAAAAACAATATGAGTATATATATTCATATTCCTTTTTGTACAAGTATATGTACATACTGCGATTTTCCTAAAATATTAAAAAACGAAGAGTTTATAGACAAATATTTACTGGAATTAGAAAAAGAAATCAAAAAAAACTATAAAAATGAAAAAATAGATACACTCTATATCGGCGGAGGTACTCCTACATCATTAAGCATAAAAAAATTAAATAAACTATTTGAAATAGTAAAAACTTTTAATTTAAATAAAAACGCTGAAATAACCATAGAAGCAAACTCCGAAGATCTAACAGATGAAAAATTAAAACTACTAAAAAGACACGTAAACAGATTAAGCATTGGTATTGAAACATTTAATAAAGAAATATTAAAAAAATTAAATAGAACTATAAATATAGATAATTTAAAAAATGCTTTCAAATATTTTGATAACGTTAATCTTGACCTAATGTATGGTTTTGAAAATGAAACTATAGAAGACTTAAAAAAAGATTTAGAAAAATTAGTTAAGCTAAATCCCACTCATATTTCAACATATAGTCTTATTATCGAACCGAACACAAAATTATACATAAATAACTATTCCAAAATAGATGAAGACCTAGATAGAAAAATGTATGACTATATAATTAAATATCTAAAAGAAAATAATTATAAACACTATGAAATAAGCAATTTTTCTAAGCCAAATTACGAATCAAAACATAATTTAGTATACTGGAATAACAACCACTATTACGGTTTTGGGTTAGGTGCAGGAGGTTATATTGAAAACACAAGATATGAAAACACAAGAAGCTTAACAGAATATTTAAAAGGAAATCACAAATTAAATTATCATAATTTAAATAAAAATGAGATAATTCAAAACGAATTTATGCTAGGATTTAGAAAAATAAAAGGAATAAATAAAGAAAGCTTTAAACAAAGATACAACATAAACATAGATGACATTAAAGAAATCAAAGAATTATTAAAACAAAACCTTTTAAAAGAAGATAAAAAAAACATATACATCAGCAAAAAATATCTATATACATCAAACGAAATACTTATTAAATTAATTGATTTCGAAGAAAAGTTATGATATATTTATAATAGGTGATGATATGAAAAATAAAGGATTCACATTAGCAGAAATATTAGGAGTAATAGTAATAATAGGATTGTTACTACTATTAGTCGCACCAAACATAATAAATAGAATAAGTTCAAATAAAGAAAAGGTAAGTAAAACAACTGAAAAAATAATCTATAATGCCGCAAGCACATATGTCGACGAAAATAGTGAAAAATATAAATTAGGAAAAAGATATTGTGTAGCTATTAAAGACTTAATAAAAGAAGGTAAACTAGCAAGCCCATTAAAAGATCCAGTAACTGGAGATGATTATGAGCCAAAAACATTACTTGTAACAATTTATAATAATGGAACAAAAGAGTATGAATTATATGATAATATTGCGGAGTGTGAAACATATTCAAAACTTCCATTTATTCAAATATATGCAGATAACAGTAAATGGGAAAAATCAAAAACAGTAACAATAACATATCCAAAGGTAGGAAATGAAGAGTATCCACTAGTAGGAAAAAACTATGCATATCAAGTGCCAGGAAAAACGTTAGTAGAAAAAGAAACTGCCTTTGAAAATAATACACAAACAATTACGGGTGTAATGTCAAATGGAGAAGTAACAGCCAGTATGCTATATGGAAATAAAATAATAACAGCAACAAAAAAAATAAATAAAATTGATAATACTGCGCCAACATGTGATGGTCAAACTGGTGGAAAAACAACATGCACAAAAGATCAAAATGTAACGGTAGGTGCAAAGTGTAAAGATGAGCAAAGCGGCTGCACTCAAGATGAATTTACTGCTGTAATTAGTGGTGAAGGAGATACCCAAAAAAAAGAGATAACAATATCAGATAATGCCGGAAACACTAATACATGTAATTATACATATAGCAAAAATATAGACACAACAGCCCCAGACATACCACAAATAACAAATCCTACAAACGGAAACTGGACAAATAGTAATATTAAGCTAACTTTAAAATCAAAAGATACTGGATGCGCTGGAATAGCAAATTATCAGTATACTTATTCAAATAGTGCAACAGAAGTAGGAAACAACCACAATACATATTGGGTGAAATATAGTGGAGATTCAGCAAAAGAAACATTTGTAAGTTCAGACTTTAGTGCAGAACGTAATCAATATGTCTATGTAAGAGCTTGTGATAGTTTAGGAAATTGCTCAGGCAAATCACAAACAATGATAAAAATTGATAAAACGAGACCAACATGTAGTACCTCGAAATCAAGTATTGGTTCAGCAAGCGGTGTAAATGTAGCAATAAGTTGCAAAGATGATAGTCATGCGACGACTAATAGCGGTGTTAAAACATGCGCAGGCACAAATGGCGCATCATCTAGCAAAACAGGTGTCAAAACTACAACCTCATATACGGTAACAGACAAAGCTGGGAATAGTAATACATGTAGTGCGTCAGTGACCTACGATAGCTGCTATCATGTAGGTTATACATGCGCTTATGGCTGCGATACATGTGGCGGAGATGCATATTCCTGCCCAGAAACAAAATGTGTAACCACATCTAGCATGAATACATACTGTCCTAACGGTGGAGTATTTGTTGCCGGTCGAGGATGTTGCTATGAAATACCAAAAACATGCTATCATGACACTTATAGATGTAACTGCAGTAGTTGTCACCATTATGTTAATACATGCAGTGGAGGTTACAAATAGATGTCAATTTTGACATCTTTTCTTATGCTTTAAAAAACTATAAATAGATGATATAATGTAATTAAAGTGGTGAATGGCATGAAAGAAAATATTTTTGAAAAAGAAATTTCTTATATAAAAAATAATCATTACAAGGAAAACATTAAAATATTAATAAATTTACTTCCAGACTATTTTTTCAAAGTTGCTGCATCATCAACAGGAAAGTATCATCCAAAATTTGCCTTAGGAGATGGCGGACTAGTTAGGCATACTAAAGCTGCTGTAAGAATAGCCAACGAACTATTTTTAGATAAGGCATTAAATGATTTTACAGATGATGAAAAAGACATGATTATTATGGCACTAATAATGCACGACGGACTAAAACACGGAATAGAAGAAGAAAAATACACAAAATTTGAACATCCTGTGATTATGGCAAACTACATCGAAGAAAAGAAACATTTATTAACACTTTCAAACGAAGAAATAGAGTTTTTAAAAAATGCTATTATAAGCCATATGGGCCCATGGTGTACAAATCCTTATAGTAATATAATTTTGCCACTACCACAAAATAAATATCAAAAATTTGTCCATTTATGTGATTATCTAGCCAGCAGAAAATTTTTAGATATCACATTTGAAAACAATGACATAAAGTAAGGGGGAATATATAATGTCAAAATGGGATATAGAATATTTAAAACTATGCAAAGAAATATTAAATGAAGGAGTAAAAAGTCCAAATAGAACAGGAATAGACACCTACAAGATACCATCTTATCATTTTAAATTAGATGTAGGTGAAGAATTTCCAATACTTACTACTAAACAAACATATTCAAGACAAGCATTCTTAGAAATGCTGTGGATTTACCAAGAAGCTTCAAATGACGTTAGAGATTTACAAAAAGTTGGAGTTCATATATGGGATGAATGGGAAATAGCTGAAGATGGATACTGGTATGCTAGGCAATATAAAACAGATAAAGATGGGAAGCAAGTATTAGATTTTGACAAAAAATTCTTTGGTAAAGAATATGCTCACACAATAGGCACGGCTTATGGATACGTTGTAAAAAAATATGATTTAGCTAACAGAGCAATTAAATTAATAAAGGAAGATCCATTTAATAGAAGAAATGTTATAAGCCTATGGCAGGAAGCAGATATAGAAAAAGGTGTACTAAAGCCATGTGTTTGGTCAAGTGAATGGGATGTTACTAAAGGCAAACTTAATGCCTGGGTTCACCAGCGAAGCTGCGATGTGCCATTAGGGTTACCATTCAATGTTACCCAATATGCAGCCTTACTATATTTATTCGCCAAAGAAGCAAATTTAAAACCAGGGACTTTAGATTGGTCAATAAAAGATGCCCAAATATATGAAAACCAAGTATATGGCATAATAACCCAAATTGAAAGAGAAAGCCTTGAACCATTAGAAGCCCCAACATTATGGATAAATCCTGAAAAACATTTTGGCGAATATGACTTTTCAAAAGAGTGTAAAGATATAAAAGTATTAAATTATAAACACCATGGCCCAATAAAATTTAAAATAGCTAAATAATGTCTATAAATATTATTGCCGCAGTTGGCAAAAATAACGAATTAGGTAAGGATGGTGATTTGATTTGGAAAATTTCTGAAGATCTTAAGTTTTTCAAGCAAAAAACAATGGGCCAAGATATAATAATGGGAAGAAAAACATTTGAATCTTTACCTAGAATATTACCAGGAAGAAAACACATAGTTATTACACGAAAACCAGAAATAATACCAGAAGTAGCCGTTTGTGATAATATCCAAGAATTAATAGAAAAATACCAAACCAAAGAAGGATTTATTATCGGTGGTGCATCAATCTATAGCCAGTTTATCGAAAATGCATATAAAATATATTTGACAGAAATTGATGCTGAGTGTAAAAAGGCTGACGTATTTTTCCCGGAATTTAATAAAGAAAATTATATTAGAACAGTATTAGATGAACAATATGATGATGAGCAAAAATTAGAATATAAACACGTTTTATATAAAAGGAGGTAATATATGAAAGGAAAATTAATAGCCATTGAAGGAACAGACTGTTCAGGAAAAGAAACCCAAACTAATTTACTTATAAAAAAGTTAAGAGAAGATGGGTATTCTGTACAAAACTTTAGTTTTCCAAACTATAATTCACCAACAGGCAAAATTATTGGAGGGCCATATTTAGGCAAAGAATATATTGAAAAAAGCTATTTTGAAGAAGGCGCTGTTAATGTTGATCCAAAAGTTGCATCATTATACTATGCAGCAGATAGAAAATATAATATAGATAAAATAATCTTTTTATTAGAAAACGGCTATAATATCATATTAGATAGATATATTTATTCCAATATGGCTCATCAAGGAGGAAAGATAAAAGAAAAAAACGCAAGAGAAGAAATGTACAATTTTCTTGAAAAGCTAGAATTTGATTTAATGGAACTTCCAAAACCAGATATTACCATATTCCTTCATATGCCATTAGAAGCTGCAAAAGAACTGAAAAAAAACAGAAAAGAAGCTCCAGATGAGCATGAAAAAGACGAAAACCACCTAAAAATGGCCGAAGACTCATACTTAGAATTAGCCAAAAGATATAACTTTGAGGTCATTGAATGTGCGCATGAAAATAAACCGAAAACAATTGAAGAAATTCATAAAAAAGTATACGAAAAAATAAAACCACTTCTTGTTCATAAATAGCCTATTAAAAAATAGGCTTTTTTAATAATTTAGATATAAAAACAAACGTATATTATCATGGTGATAATATGAAAATAATTGCGCACCGAGGTAATGATAAAGTCAATAAAGAAAACAGTAAAAAAGCTATATTAAATAGTTTAAACAAAAAATATATAGACGGCGTAGAATTTGACATAAGGCTCACTAAAGATAATAAATTTATTATAAACCACGATCCGTTTTACGGTGGATATTATATTAAAAATACAAACTCTAAAACTCTTCAAAAACTAGGATTAAACACATTAGAAGAAGTATTATCAAAAATAAACGAAAATAAAATTTTACTAATAGAAATTAAAGAAGAAAACAACATAAAAAAAACAGCCAAACACCTGTACAATACTATATCAAAATACAAGCTTAACATATACATATGTAGCTTCAATTATACGTTTCTAAAATATTTCCATGAAAAATATAAAAATATTAAATGTGGACTAATTATAGGAGCTAAAATAAATAAAAAATATATTGTAAATGATTTTGAATTTAATTCAATAAGCTATAAATATAAAGGAAATATTCCAAATAAAGAAACGTTCATATGGACCGTAAACAAGCCAGAATATATAAAAAATAAAGATGAAAACATTATTACCGATAATGCTGAAGAAATATATGAATATTTAAAATAATTTTATTTTTTCACAAAATATTAAAGCCTCACTATCTACAGAATTAATAATAGCAATAATCTTCTTAGTTATTTTACGCTTCCCAATAGCAATTATAACACTTCCACTTGAAGTAAAAACCTTATAACAAATTAAATTATTACGCTTAAATTTATAAATTAAAGAAGAAGTATTTTCTTCTTTTACTTTAATTACAAATAGATTAGTTCCTAAAGCAATCTTTTCTTCAATAAACGAGCCTAAATACGAGCCCACTAAAGCACCTAAAGCAAAAGCAATAACCTTTCCAAAATCATTAAAAAAATCTATTAATACACTACCAGAAAGTATAACCCAAATAATTGTGCATATAAATTGTAATATAGCTCCAAGCACCTTCTTACCATTACTCACAACAATTAATCTCAATGTGGCTAGTGCATCTTCAATAATCTTAAAAACAAAAATAGCAGTATACACCATCTTGAAATCACCTAACAATATTGTGTTTAAAAGAAATAAAAAATATACAAATTTGCCTTAAAAAAGAAAATAATATATAATTTAAAAAGGAGGCACAGTATGATAATAGATTTAATGCCGCTAAATTCCGGACTTACAGAGGAAATATATATAAATGAAAATCTTTCATTTTCAAAAGAAGATTTAAAAGACACAGATATCATTGAGTTAAAAGATGTAAATGTAAAAGGAACCATATATAATGGAAGTTTAAATGAGTATAATTTAAATTTAAATGTAAAAGGTAAAATGATTCTTCCATGTTCTAGAACCTTAAAACCAACACAGCACGATTTTGATATCGAAATTACCGAGAATATAGAAGAAAACGAAGAAAATTTTAAAAAAAGCCAAAAAAGTATTGATATTTTTCCAATAATATGGGAAAATATACTAATGGAAATTCCCATTAGAATTATTAATCCCGAAGCTCAAAATATTGAAATAAAAGGTGATGGATGGGAACTTATAACTGATAGCGAAAAATAAAGGCCACTTGCCTTAGCTAAGTTAAAAGATAAATAATAGGAGGTGTTAAAATGGCTGTACCAGCTAGAAAAGTTAGTAAAACTAGTGGAAGAATGCGTCGTACTCATTATAAAATAAGTGAAAAAACTGTTACTGTATGTCCAAAATGTGGCGCACCAGTAAAACCACACAGAGTATGTAAAAAATGCGGAACTTATAAAGGAAAAGAAATAATAAAAAAAGAAACAGCTGAATAATTTATTCAAGCTGTTTTTTTATATAAATTATTATATTTAAAAACTATAACATAAATCAATACGAATTTTTCTAAAATAATATTTCAAAAAATAGCCATTAAAATAGTTAAAATATTCGTTTATACATAAAGATAAAATATAATGTTTGCCATCTAGAGGAGGAAACTACACAAAGAAATGATCAAACGACTAGAGAGAAACATCATAATAAAAGAAGTAACCAAGCAAGGTTTAAAAAGTAAAGAAATATAAATAGCAAGGCAAATGTTAAAAGACAATATATACAATATTAAACAAACTATTTATCTTTAATTAGTATAACGCATATTTTCATTAGAAATATTAAATATTAATCCCATAGCAAGCATATAACTAAGTAAACTAGATCCCCCATAGGAAATAAATGGAAGAGTAATTCCTGTAATAGGAAGCAGTCCAAAAGTCATTCCGATATTTTGTACTTGCTGATAAATAAGCATCCCTACAACACCAGCAATAATATATTTATCAATTAATTTGTTAGTCTTTAAAGCTACCGTTATAAGCTTGATATCAAAAAAAGTAAGTAAAGCGATTAATAAAGTAGAACCGATAAAACCAAAATGACTAGAATAAACAGCAAAAATAAAGTCAGTTTGTGCTTCTGGAAAATATATAGGATTAGTTTTAAAACCGTGGCCATATAAACCGGCAGAACCAATTGAACTCAAACTATTTTCAAGCTGATATCCACTTTGATTAGACCAGTCTAAAAGACGATCAACTCTTAAGAAAAAACTAGTTCCAAATATTTTAATAAATAAGTCTTTATTAGCAAAATAAACTATTAAAACACTTCCAACAAACAAAAGTATAAGGCCAAAAACTAGAACAAACCACCTATATCTAACTCCTGATATAAAAAGCATAACAAAAGTAATAAGCAGATATATTAAAACTACTCCAGTATCTGGTTGCATAAATGTAAGCGCACTAGGAATAAGTACAACGATAAAAACTTTTATTAAAAACAAAAATTCCTCACGAACACTAGGATTAGGGTATTCATCATTGAATTTAGATATCATCGAAGCGTTCATAATTATCAAAATTATTTTCATAAATTCAGACGGTTGTATTGTTCCAATACCTTTTATTTCGTACCAGCATTTAGCATCGTTTATTGAAACTCCAAAGAAAAAAAGCCCAATTAATGATAAAATACCAAGCACATATAAAAAAGTACTTATCCTATACACATATGTGTTTCCAATTGTCATAACTACATATATTAATATAAAACCTATTACATACCAAATACCTTGATTAATAACAAGATGTCTCATAGAAGTAGGCAGTATACTTTTTGCTCCATAAAGAGTAATTAAACTAATTATAAAAAACAAAATAATAGGAATTAAAATAGACTTATCTAACTTATATTTAGAAATATTTTTCATATTCCTCACCATTAAATATAATACACTAAAGAAAATAAATATACAAACATTTAAAAAAAGTTTTAAAAAAAACTCAAATTATAGTATAATAAAAATAGGTGATGAAGTAATGTGGCAATATATAATAATAATCATAATTTTATTGTTGATAGCTTTTGCTATTTTAAAAGCTAGAAGCAAAGATTTTAAACTAGAGGCAAACAAACTAATTGAGTATCTAGGTGGCAGCGCCAACATCATTAATTATGAAGTTAACAATTCAAGGTTTGTTGTTAATCTTCATAACATAACGCTAGTCAATAAAGAAGCAATTCAAAAAATGGGCGCTCAAGGCATCGTCGAAATAGATAATCAACTAAAAATTATTTTTGGCCCTGACGCAAAACAATTAAAAAAGAATATTGACGATTTAAAATAATGTAGTTAAAAACTACATTTTTATTATGTAAAATTATCCACAGCTTAAAGAGATTCATTGACTTTGCCTTATAATTAATCTATAATTTAATTAGAATAGGAATGGTAAAATGGAAAAAACAAAATTAATTGCCACAATATGTGCAAATCCAAATGAAGAAAGACAAATTGACGAATTTATTAAACAAGGAATTGACGTAATTAGAATAAACATGAGTTATACAACTAGAGAAGACTGCAAAAGACTTATGAAATTAATAGATGATACAAATAAACGCTACGACACTCATGTTGCCACTATGATAGATTTAGAAGGACCATGTATAAGAACAGGAGAATTTACAGACGGCAAAGCAATTTTAAAAACCGGTGACAAAATTAGAATTTATATGAACAAAATTAAGGGCAATATGACCGGATTTTCAGTTAACTATCCAAACCTTATTGATGATTTAAAATACAAGACAAGAGTTAAACTAAGTAAAGGAAATGTAGAGCTTGAAGTCTTAGAAAAAGGACTAGACTATGCTGTGTGTGAAGTTTTAAAAGGTGGAGTAGTTACAAACAACTCAAAAATGTATTTGCCAGAGATAAAAATAAATAAAAAATTTTTAAGTAATAAAGATTATCAAGACATTTTATTTGCCCATGAAAACAATGTCGATTTTATTGTCGCTTCAGCCATTTCTTCATCAGAAGACGTGCTAGAAATTAATGATTTATTAATTGAACTTAAAAATGAACACATAGCATTACTTACAAAAATAGAAAATAAAAGAGCCTATGAAGATCTAGAAAACATTGTAAATGTAGCTGACGGTATTATATTAGATAGAGGTGACATAGGAATCGAACTTCCTATTGAAATGATACCAAGTGTTCAAAAGAAAATTATAAACAAATGCTACGAAAATGGAAAACTTGCAATTATTACTGCAGAGTTTAATAGCTTCTTAACAAAAAAAGTTGTACCAAATAGATCTGAAGTATCAGATTTAGCAACATTAGTATCTGAAGCTGTTGACGGTATAATGCTTACCAGTGAAACATCAGTAGGAAGTCATCCAATTGAAACTGTCAAGACTGTTAAGAAAATAGTTGAAGCATCAGAAGACAGCATTGATTATAGCTACTTTTTCAGAAGATCATTGAACAAAGAATCGGACGGAATAACTTCAACCGTATGTTCAAGCGTTGTTTTAGGTGCGAATGAATTAGAATGTAAAGCAATTATTGTAGCTACAAACCAAGGCAAAACAGCCAAAATAATAAGTAGATTAAAGCCACCTTGTCCAGTAATCGCAGCTGCGGAAACTGAAGAAATCGTAAAAAGTATGCAATTATACTTCGGAGTCCTTCCAATTATTGCTAAAGGCGATAACTTAGAAGAAATAACCGAAATTGCCAAAGCTAAAATTAGAAACATATTAGATATAAAACCAACAGACAAAATTATTGTCACCGGCGGTTTTCCATTTAGAAAAGTAAAATATACAAATTTCATGGAGATTATCGAAATAAAAGAATAAGGAGGAATCATCATGTACAACCTAGGGGACTATTTTAAAATAGATAAAAAAAGAGCCAAAGCTAATGAAAAAAGCATCATCAAAGGAGAAAAATTTAGATTTACTGTTTTAACCGAAAGACTAATCAGATTAGAATACAATGATAAAGGGACATTCGTCGATGACCCAACTGAACTAGTTTTATATCGAGATTTAGAAACCCCTAAGTTTGATTTAATAGATAATGCTAACTTTGTAAGCATAACAACAAAATATTTTAAGCTAACATATATAAAAGGAAAATCATTCATAGGAGGAAAAGCTAGCCCAGCCAACAACCTAAAAGTTGAATTATTAAACACTCAAAGTTACTGGTATTATGGACACCCAGAGATTAGAAACTTTGGCATACCAAACAGCAATATAACCCAAGGTGGAGTAAAAGGAAAAGGACTATATTCAGCCGATGGCATGGCCAGCATTGACGATTCAACAACGCCAATTTTAAATGAAGACGGAACTGTAACCTCAAATAATGATGTAAAGATAGACACGTATTTATTCATGTATAATAATGATTTCGAACTTGCTTTAAAAGACTATTATAAAATAACTGGCTATCCAGCCTTAATACCAAGATATGCTCTAGGAAACTGGTGGAGTAGTAACGAAGACTATGATGATTTAAAATTAAAAACATTAGTTGACACTTTTGAAAAAGAAAACATACCGCTTTCAATAATCGTTTTAGATAAAGACTGGCATAAAAGAAAAAAAAGAGGCAAAGAACTCTTAAAGACAGGTTTCACATTTAATGAACAGTATTTTAAAAACCCCAAAGCCATGATAGACTATCTTCACAGCAAAAAAATAAAACTTGGGTTAAGCATAAACCCTTTAGAAGGGATAAATGAAGAAGATTTATATTATAGTGAGGCAATAAAATATTTAAAACCAGATGGAGAAGGGAAAATCCCATACAATATTATTGATCCTAAATTTGTCGATGTATATTTAAAACTATTTATTCATCCACTAGATAATTTAGGGGCTGACTTTTATTGGCTAGATAATACCGACGGCAAATACAATTTAACCATGCAAAAACACTATCAATTTTATGATATGATGAGAGATTTCAAAAGAAGACCACTTATCCTATCTGAAGGTGACAGTCTAGCGCCACATAGATATCCAGTTTTGTACTCTGGAAAATCAGAAGTAAGCTGGAACACATTAAGAAAAATTCCATTTTACATAAATAGAAGCTTTAATAATGGCGCACCGTTTTGGGCCCATGATATAAGTGGATATTTTAAAGGAACAGAAGATAACGAACTATACATTAGATCCCTCCAGCTAGGCGTCTTTTCACCTATTTTAAAATTTGGTGTAGATAAAGGAAAATACTATAAAAGAGAGCCATGGAAATGGGATATTAAAACATATACAATTGCCAAAGATTACTTAAATTTAAGACATAAATTAGTTCCATATATCTATAGTGAAGCCTATAAATATCACAAATTTGGAAACCAATTAATAATTCCACTATATTATAAAAAACCGGAGTATTATGACGATGCCTTATTTAGTAATGAATATTCATTTGGTGAAGAATTATTTATTGCGCCAATAATCACACCAAAAGATGTGGTCATGAATAGAGTTGTACATAAATTTTATCTTCCGGATGGTATGTGGTATGATTTTGTTACTGGTAAAAAATTTCCAGGAGGAAAAGTTTACACCAACTTCTTTAGAGATGAAGACTATCCAGTATTTGTAAAATCCGGGTCAATTATCCCACTCGCACATCCAAAAACAATAAATGATATGACACCGCCAGAAGATATGGAAATAAATATTTTTCCAGGGCAAAGCAATTCTTATACCTTATTTGAAGATGATGGAGAAAGCGATTTATACCGCAAAGACTATTATCTTCTAACCCAAATTGATTACACATACGTTCCAAGCAATTATAGCGTAGTTATCAGAGCTACTGAAGGTAAAAGCGGGATCATTCCAGAAAAAAGAAATTATAAAATAGTATTTAGAAATACCAAACGCACCGAAGAAGTCACCGCCCACAGTAACATGACAAGCGTTTCATTAAAAACGTATGTTGACGGTCCTAACTTTGTCGTCGAAATAAAAGATGTTCCAACAGTAGGCCAATTAACCGTAACATGTAAAGGAAAAGATATTGAAATAGATGCCGTAAGACTTATAAACGAAGATATTGAAAGAATTATAAGTGATTTACAAATACCTACTGAAATGAAAGAAAAAATAGATAAAATATTATTTGGCAATTTAGAAGTAAAGAAGAAAAGAATTGAAATAAGAAAACTATCTAGATCCGGCCTTGACAAAAAATTTGTTAAAATGTTCTTAAGATTATTAGAATATATTGATGAAATATAAAATAGTATGATATACTTAAATTAAGAGAGGAGATGCAGTATATGGTATTAGGAATCATTATTGTTGTACTAGTTGTTATAGCCTCATTTATAGTTTCTAACTATAATGGATTAGTTCAGGCTAGAAATAAAGTGAGAGATCAGTTTAGTCAAATTGATGTACAATTAAAGAAAAGAGCTGACTTAATCCCTAATCTAGTAGAAACCGTTAAAGGTTACGCTAAACACGAAGAAGGAACTTTAGAAAAAGTCATCCAAGCTAGAAACACTTATCTATCTGCTGGAAGCGTAGACGATAAAGTAAAAGCCAGTAGTGAGATGAGCAGTGCAATCAGCAAACTATTTGCTTTAGCTGAAAATTATCCAGATTTAAAAGCCAATACTAATTTCTTAGATTTGCAAGAACAACTTAAAGAAATAGAAGATAAAATTGGTTATGCTAGACAATTTTATAATGACGCTGTACTTATGTACAATAATAAAACTGAAATGTTCCCTAGCAATATCATAGCTTCTTTATTTGGATTTAAAGGTGAAACATTCTTTAAAGTCGATGAAGAAGATAGAAAAAACGTTGAAGTTAAATTTTAATGGGATTAAGTTTTAATCCCTTTTTTATTAGGAGATAAGATATGAAAAAAATATTATTTACACTACTAACATTTTTTTGCCTTATGAGTGTCACCCATGCTGATAGTATTTACAATATTGACATGGATATCTACCTTGATGAAAATGGAACCGCCAATATAACAGAAGTTTGGGATGTAAAAGCCGATGGTGGAACAGAATGGTATAAACAGTTATATAATTTAGGAAACGAGGAACTATTTGATTTTAAAGTTTCGATGGATGGAAATGATTTGCAATATAAAAACTGGAATATCGATGAATCATTGACTGCCAAAAGAGGATACTATGGTATAAATTATGTAAGTGAGGGACTTGAACTATGCTTTGGCAAAGGTGATATGAATAGACACGAATTTACCCTTAATTATAAACTTTCAAATTTTATTATTAATACAGATGACGCCCAAGGACTATATCAAACATTACTTCCAAATGTAACCCTAGATAATTTTAATGTAACAGTAAGATCTTTTTACGAATTTCCAAATAGTTTAGAAGTATGGGGATTTGGATATCAAGGGTTAGCATATGTGGAAGACGGAAAAATTAAAATGACTAATGACGGCTACCCAGTTAATAATAACTACGTTGTACTACTTGCTAAATTCCCCCCAAATACATTTAGTACCGAAAATCGCAGTGATAATTTTAAAACCTTTAATGACCTTCTTAGTACAGCTAAAGAAGGTTCATATGAATACGATTATGGAACGAAAGAAACCATACTTGAAAAAATATTTAATTTCATCAGTTTTCTAATTTCAGTTATCTTTCCATTAGGAATTTTTGGGATAGCTGTAGCAGTCGCCCAAAATAGCGGGTATGGATACAAAGACAACAAAACAATTGATAAGAAAAACACCCCAATGTTTAGAGAAATACCATGTAATAAAGACATATATTATGCAAACGCTTTAATTAATTTAAACAGTTTTGACTATAAAGATACAAATATTTTTGGCGCAATTATTTTAAAATGGCTAAGGCAAGGGAAAATTAGTATCAAAAATCAAAATAGCGGAATATTTGATAAAAATTCAACCATGATTGACTTAAGCTCAAATCCAACATTTGATCTAGACATTGAAGAAAAACTTTTTAATATGATGTATGAAGCCAGCAAAGATGGAATGTTACAGCCCAAGGAATTAGAAAGATGGGCAAAAAAGCACTATCAAAAGTTTTTAAATTTATTTGATAAGATTAAAAATAGTAAGATTGATGAACTTGAATCTAACGGTCATATATATAAACGCACAAGTAAACAAGAATGTAAAAAGAAACACGTTATGGATGATATGATATATAATGACAGCAAAGAGTTATATGGTCTAAAACTATTTTTAAAAGAGTTTTCCGATATGAATAGCAAAGAAGCGATTGAAGTAAAACTTTGGGATGAATACTTAATGTTTGCTTACTTATTTGGAATGGCTGCCAAAGTAGCTAAACAATTTAAAAACTTATATCCAGAAATAGTTAGAGAAATGGAAATTAACAATTTAGATTACGACACTTTCCTTTATATTAACAATTTCTCAGTAAACACTGTCCACGCAGCTAGCGCAGCAAGAAGTGCAGCACAATCATATAACTCAGGTGGAGGCGGATTTTCATCTGGCGGCGGCGGAGGAGGCTCCTTCGGCGGTGGCGGATCTATGGGCGGCAGATAAAAAAGTAACTAGTAAAGTTACTTTTTTACTAAAAAACTTTCTAAAACCCAAAAATAATGATATACTATTAAAGGAGGGCGAAAAATGACAAATAAAATAATGCCAAAAGTATTTTTATGGATGTTTATAGGCTTATTAATTACATTTCTAACAGGATATTATGTTGCCGGACACGAGTATACAGCCATGAAACTTTTAGGGGGATATAAGTATCTTATATTAGCTATTATTGAATTAGCCCTAGTTATATTTCTATCTGCTAGAATTACAAAAATGAGCGCGACTACAGCTAAAATAAGCTTTCTTCTATACTCCATAATAAGTGGGCTTACATTTTGTGGAATATTTCTTGTATATCAAATATCTTCAGTTATATACGTGTTTTTAATAACCGCCGTAATATTTGCTATATTCGCATTTATTGGCTATATAACAAAAGTTGATCTAACTAAAATAGGAGTATATTTAGTAATGGCTTTAATCGCCGTTATAATTTGTTCCATTGTAAACATGTTTATAAATAGTGAAACATTTGAATTTATTATGTCAATAATTTCGATACTAGTATTCATAGGATTTACTGCCTATGATGTCCAAAAAATACAAAAAATGGCAAATTACAATCTCATCCCAGAAGAAAATTTAGCTATATATGGTGCTTTAGAATTATATTTAGATTTTATTAATCTATTTATTGATTTATTAAGAATATTTGGAAAAAATAATAATTAAGCAATGATTAGGAGTAGTAATAATTAAAAGCTATTTAGAAAGAAAGTGGCTTGATGAAAACTTTTTAGCTAACATTATGAACTTACCTATGAGCTTCTTATATGATAAGTATAAGACGGATAGCCCGTTAAAGCCATAAAGATAATCAAAGTATTATGAATTAGGGTGGTACCACGTTTAATACGTCCCTAAAACCATAATACTTTTTATAATAGGAGGAATTATGAAGTATATATACACATTTATATTTTTCTTTACATTTATTTATTTAGTATATTTTATCGTAATAGTTAATAGAAAAAAAGGACTAGAAAGTTTAAAAAATGGCAAACAATTAGAATTTTTCAAAAAAGCCTACAATTTAGATTTTAGAAAAATAAATATTAAAAGATTTGCTAGTTCATTAGGCTTAACCAATGCCTTTATCATGGCACTAACTATTACAATTATCGAAGTTTTTGATAACCTTGTAATAAAATTATTAATAGGATTCTTAATTATAATTCCACTTATGCTGATAATGTACAAAATATTAGGAAACACATATAAAAAGAAAGAAGGTAACTGACATGTACGATTTTAAAAAAATAGAAAAAAAGTGGCAAGAATACTGGGAAAAAGAAAATTGCTTTAAAGCAACCGATGATTTTTCAAAACCCAAATTTTACGCTTTAGTAGAATTTCCTTATCCATCAGGAGTAGGTATGCATTTAGGACATATAAAGGCTTATTCAGGGCTTGAAGTTATTACTAGAAAAAGAAGACTAGAAGGATACAATGTATTATTCCCAATTGGATATGATGCCTTTGGTTTACCAACTGAAAACTCAGCAATTAAGCAAAACATCCATCCACGAACACTAACAGACAGAAACATTGAAGTTTTTGCAGGTCAGCTTAAAAAAGTGGGCTTTTCATTTGACTGGTCAAGAGTAATTGACACAACAGATGAAAAATACTATAAATGGACTCAATGGATATTTTTAAAAATGTTTGAAAAGGGATTAGCATTTAGAGATAAAACACTTGTTAACTATTGCCCTAGTTGTAGAGTAGTTTTGTCAAATGAAGATTCACAAGGTGGTAAATGTGACATATGCCATTCACAAGTAATTCAAAAAGAAAAAGACGTTTGGTATCTAAGAATTACTGAATATGCTGACAAACTATTAGAAGGATTAAAAGAAGTAGATTATTTGCCTAACATAAAATTACAACAAGAAAATTGGATAGGTAAATCAGAAGGAGCATTTGTAGATTTTAATGTTAAAGAAATAGATGAAAAAATTACAATATATACAACAAGACCAGACACATTATTTGGCGTAACTTTTATGGTGCTCGCCCCAGAACACCCAATTATTGATAAAAATAAAAATATAATATCTAATATCGAAGAAATAGAATCTTATAGAGAAAAGGCTAAAGAAAAAACTGAATTTGAAAGAGTACAACTAGCCAAAGAAAAAACCGGCGTAAAAATAGAAGGTATGACCGCAATTAATCCAGTAAACGGTAAAGAAATTCCAATATACATATCAGACTATGTAATGATGGGTTACGGAACAGGAGCTATTATGGCTGTACCAGCTCATGACAATAGAGATTATGAATTTGCCAAAAAATTTGATATCGACATTATTCCCGTAATAGAAGGTGGCGATATAGAAAAAGAAGCCTATACTGGAGACGGCATCCACATTAATTCATCCTACCTAGATGGACTTAACAAAGAAGAAGCAATAAACAAAATAATAAAGAAATTAACTGAACAAAAGCAAGGCCAAAAAGGCGTACAATATAAAATGAAAGACTGGGCCTTTAATAGACAAAGATATTGGGGAGAGCCAATACCTATAGTTAAGTGTCAACACTGCGGGGACGTTGCTGTACCTTATGACGAACTACCTTTAAAACTTCCAGAAGTCGAGAACTTCGAAGTTGGAAAAGATGGTGAAAGTCCACTTGCTAAAATTGAATCATTTGTCAACTGCAAATGTCCAAAATGCGGAAGAGACGCCAAAAGAGAAACAGACACGATGCCACAGTGGGCAGGCTCATCATGGTACTTTTTAAGATACATTGATCCGCATAACGATAACGAATTTGCCAGTCTAGAAAAACTAAAATATTGGATGCCAGTTGACTGGTATAATGGTGGAATGGAACACGTTACAAGACATGTTATTTATTCAAGATTTTGGTATCACTTCTTATATGATTTAGGACTAGTACCAACTAAAGAACCTTATAAAAAAAGAACCGCTCAAGGTTTAATTTTGGGACCTGATGGTGAAAAAATGAGCAAATCACGTGGTAATACCATTGACCCAAATACTTTAGTAGACGAGTATGGTGCGGACACACTTAGAACCTATGTTCTATTCCTTGGAGACTACGGCTTAGAAGCCCCATGGAATGATCAAGGCTTTAAAGGAATTAGTAGATTTTTAGACAGGATAGAACGTTTGAATGAAAAAGTAACAAGTTCCATGGAATATTCTAAAGAACTTGAAACAACTATTCATAAAGCCATAAAAAAAGTGTCAAATGACATAGAAAATATGAAATTTAACACCGCAATATCAGAACTCATGAAATTATTAAACGAGTATTCTACTAAAGAAAAAATAACAAAAAAAGACTATAGTTTATTACTTACTCTTTTATATCCATTCGCCCCACATTTAGCAGAGGAGCTTAATGAAAGATTAGGGCTTACTCCTATATGTAAATCAAATTGGCCAGAATATGATGAAGTAAAAACCATCGAAGATAATGTAACAATAGGCGTTCAGGTAAATGGAAAACTAAGAGGGACAATTGATATAGCTGTAGATACTCCTAAAGAAGAAATCCTTAAAATTGCCAAAGAAAATGAAAATGTAAAAAAACATTTTGAAGGAAAACAGATAATTAAAGAAATAGTAATTCCAAACAAAATTGTAAACTTTGTTTTAAAATAAAGGAGAAAATTATGGAAATAGGAAAATATATTGATCACACAAATCTAAAAATGGATGCAAAAACCGAAGATATAACAAAGTTATGTGCGGAAGCCATAGAAAATGGTTTTGAAACTGTGTGCGTTCACCCGTGTTACGTATCACTAGCCAAAAATTTGTTAAAAAATACTAATATTGGAGTATGTACTGTTATCGGATTTCCACTTGGTATGAACACACCTAAAGTAAAATCATTTGAAGCAATTGATGCAGTAGAAAATGGCGCTGATGAAATTGATATGGTTATTAACGTCGGAGCATTAAAAGATAAAGACTATGATTATGTTAAAAAAGAAATAGAACTAATAAGAGACGATATTGATGGAAAAACATTAAAAGTAATTATTGAAACGTCGCTACTTACTGAAGCTGAAATAATAAAAATGACTGAAATTTGCAACGAAACATTTGTCCACTATATAAAAACAAATACTGGATTTGGAAGCAGAGGAGTTTCTTTAGAAGATGTTGAAATCATAAATAAACATAAAAATGACGTGCTAGAAATAAAAGCTAGTGGCGGAATTAAAACATTTGAGCAAATGAATAAATTAATAGAAGCAGGGGCTACTAGAATAGGTACAAGTAGTGGTGTTGAAATAGTAAAAAATATTAATAATGAAAAATAGCATTAAACAAAAAAATTGGGAAACTTTCCCAATTTTTTATCTGTTGTAATATTCGATAATTAATGCTTCGTCGATGTCCGCATTTAATTCACTACGTTCAGGCATTCTAACATAAGTTGCTTCCATTTTTTTATCATCATATGTAACATATTCAACTCTAGTATGTAAAGCTTCTAAAGATTCTCTAACAATCTTAAGTTCTTTATCATTTTCTGGTAAACCAATAACATCTCCAGGTTTAACTTGATAAGATGGAATATTAACTTTTTTACCATTAACAGTTATATGACCATGATTAACTAATTGTCTAGCACCTTTTCTTGTAGTTGCAAACCCAATTCTGTAAACTAAGTTGTCCAAACGGCTTTCTAATAACTTAAGTAAGTTTTCACCATTGACACCCTTCATTTTTACAGCTTTTTCAAACGCTCTATGCATTTGCTTTTCAGAAATACCGTACATAAATCTGACTTTTTGTTTTTCTTGTAATTGGATACCATAGTTAGATAATTTTTTTCTTCTATCTTGTCCATGATCACCAGGGGCGTAAGGTCTCTTAGCAAGTTCCTTACCGTTTTCTAAAGTGGAAAAACCAAAACGTCTAGATTTTTTATAAATAGGTCCAGTATATCTTGCCATATCTTTATCCTCCTTTCACACGTGGAAAGGTTATTTTGATAAATTATAGGGTGGACTAAATCAATATTAGATCTAGCAGCGATAGCTCTAATAACCCCTATAGGGAATAACCACATTATAATCCTCAAAATAACGCTGCTTCAAACACGTCTTAATAATTATATTATGTTTGCCCTTTAAAGTCAATACTTTTTTATTAAAAACCAATCATTAAAGAATATGATTGAAAATGCATTTTATATCATCAATTTAAAACTTTTACAAAATTTTACAAAAACAGACAAAAATATGTTATTATTATAATAGGTGGTTTACATGGATGACATATTAATCATAGTTGGTATTGTTGCACTAGCAGCTATAATTTCTATAATTTTAGTTATACATTTAATGAGAAAAAGCAAAAAAAACAAATATAAAAAAATCATTGATAACTTAGACTATCAAAAAAATGAATTAGATACTTCACCAGTAGGGCCAGAACTTGCGAAATTACAAAACTACACAAATAACGAAAAATTAAACGTTATGTACAATAACTGGAAAGAAAGACTAGATGATATAAAAGAAGTAAAAATACCTAAAATAACTGATATGCTTATTGAAGCTGAATACTTACTTTCTAAAAAAGACTATAAAAGTACAATGTATAAAATAGCTAAACTAGAAATGGAAATATATAAAGTAAGGACAACTTCCGAATTCTTATTAGACGAAATTAGAGAAGTTACTAATAGTGAAGAACGAAATAGAGGAAATATAACCAAGCAAAAAGCTCACTATAGAAAGCTATATTTAAAATTTAAGGAAACTGAATCTGAATATGGAGAGTTTAGTGAAAAAGTTGAAAATGAATTTCAAATAATAGCCAAAAGATTTGAAGACTTCGAAACACTAATGGAAAACAAAGAATTTACAGAAATTCCTAAAATACTAAAAGTCATTGATGAACTTCTAAACCATTTAGAAGTAGTTACTGATGAACTTCCATCAATTGTCTTAATAGCCCAAAATATTTTGCCCAAAAAAATAGAAGAGATTTCAAAAATATATAATAAAATGGACGAAGAAGGATACCCCCTTGATTACCTAAACATTGAATATAATATAAAAGAAGCTAAAAATAAAATATCTGATATCTTAGAAAGAGCTAAAGTTTTAAATATTGAAGACAGTTTATTTGATTTAAAAGTGCTTGCTGAATACTTTGAAAAATTATTTACTGATTTCGAAAAAGAAAAAGTAATCAAAGTAGATTATGAAGATGCCAATGCAACTTTTAAAAACAAACTAAATAAGACAAACAAATTAGTGGAAGAAATATTTGAACAAATGAACTATTTAAAAGAAATGTATAATTTATCAGAAGCAGATATTAAGAATTTCTATGAAGTAAAAACAGAAGTAGATGAACTTAACGAAGATTATAATACACTCCTAAGTCATACTAGTAATGGCAGTTTCGCTTACTCAAAACTGACTGATAGTATAGATGAACTTTTTAATAGATTATCTAAAACAGAGTCAAAGCTTGATAGCTCATTAAATATTTTAGGAAACATGCATGATGATGAAATGCGTGCAAAAGAACAGTTAAACGAAGTAAAAGAATTATTAAAAGATGCTCAAAATAAACTAAGAACATATAATCTTCCAGTAATTCCTAACAAATACTATACAGAACTAAGAGAAGCTAAAGAGGCCATGAATGAAATAATAAAAGAGCTAGAAAAAAAACCGATAACTATTGAAACCTTAAATACTAGAGTAGATACAGCAAGAGACCTAGCTATAAAACTATCAGGAAAAACTAAAGAAATGATGCATATGGCAAAATTTGCTGAAATGGCGATCGTTTATGGTAATCGTTATCGCTCTAGAGAAAAAGACCTAGATCGTAATTTAAAATATTCTGAAAGTCTATTTTATAAAGGAGAATATAAAAAATCACTAGAACTTACCATTAATTCATTAAATAAAATAGAACCAGGAATTTATGAAAAATTACTAGAATTATCCGAAAAAAAGTCAAATTAATTTACTTTTTATTATATAATCGCAAGTCATATTAACTTAAAAAGTGCCATTAATAAATTTTATAAACATTCAAAAGATGACATCTTTTGGGTGTTTTTCTTTACAATAAAATCAAATTTTGATAGAATTGATTTGACTTTAAAAGAGGTGAAAATATGGATGAATTAATAATGATTAAATATGGTGAGCTTACTACAAAAAAAGATAACAGAAAAATGTTTATCAAAATATTAACTCAAAATATTGAAAGACTAATTAAAGAAAACTACGAAATAGTTAAAGATAACTCTAGAATGTATATAAAATGTAGTAACGCGTTAAAAATATCAAAAAAATTACAAAAAATATTTGGAATTCACGGTATATCTATAGTTTATAAAGTAAATAATAATTATAAAGATGTTTTAAACAAATCATTAAACATTATGGATAAAACAAAAAAAACATTTAAAGTGGTAACTAAAAGAGCAGACAAAGATTTTGAAATAAGTTCAATGGATTATAGTAGAAAATTAGGTGGACTAATTTTGAAAAATTCTGATTTTAAAGTAGACGTCCATAACCCAGATATAACCTTAAATATTGAAATTAGAAAAGAAGGAACATATATTTATACTGATGAGTTAAAAGGAGCAGGTGGCTATCCAGTAGGCGTACAAGGCAAAGGATTATTAATGTTAAGTGGCGGCATTGATAGCCCAGTAGCTGGATATTTGGCTATGAAAAGAGGTGTAAATGTAGAATGTCTATATTTTGAATCCCCACCACATACATCTATTGAAGCCAAAAACAAAGTAAAAACTTTAGCTAGTATAATCAACGAATATTCAGGGAAAGTGAAATTGCACATAGTTCCATTTACTAAAATTCAAGAGGCTATATATAGAAATTGCCCTGATAATTATATGATAACCATTATGCGCAGAATGATGTATAGAATATCTGAAAAATATGCAAAAAAAATAAATGCTAAAATATTAATAAATGGAGAAAGTATTGGACAAGTGGCTAGTCAAACATTAGACAGCATGGTTTGTATCAACGAAGTTACAAATATGCCAGTAATAAGACCAGTTGCCACATACGATAAACTAGAAATAATTGATATTGCAAAAAAAATAAATACATATGAAACTAGCATATTACCATATGAAGATTGCTGCACGATCTTTGTTCCACCACATCCTGTAATTAATCCAGATATAGAAAAAGCAAGGACATATGAAACCGCATTCGACTATGAAAAATTAATAGATGAATGTCTAGATAATATAGAAACAATAACTAATTTTGAAGAAGAAAAATATGAGGATATGCTTTAACAAAAATTACCAGCGAAAAAAAAGTATTATTTTGCCAAATGTACACACTATATAAATGTACAGGAGGTGAAACACATGACTAGTAATAAAAGTAATCGTTTAGTTGTTCCTGGTGCTAAACAAGCAATTGAACAAATGAAATATGAAATTGCTAACGAATTAGGTGTTAATATGGGACCAGATGCAACAAGTAGAGCTAATGGCTCTGTTGGTGGCGAAATTACTAAAAGACTTGTACAAATGGGTCAACAACATCTTTCAGGTAATTATTCAAATTTCTCTAAATAATTATTAAAAATAAAAGTAACTTAAATTAAGTTGCTTTTTAATATGGGAGGTTTATGGGGCTTTTATGACTACCTTGTGGAAAGATTATAGTAGTAAAACATTTACTAATAAAGTATAATGTACAAGGTGATAAAAATGCAAACGGTTGTATTGAAATTTGGTGGTAGCTCATTAGCCGATAATGAAAAAATAAAACAAGTAGTTAATAAAATTATTGAATATAAAAAGGATAAAAAGCTAGTAGTAGTTGTTTCCGCCCAAGGAAATACAACTACTAACTTAACCAAAGAAGCTTTAGACCTTGTAAAAGTTCCAAATGATAGAGAAATGGACACTTTACTTTCTGTAGGTGAACAGATATCTGCATCTAAATTAAGTATTTTATTAAATGATTATGGCTATAAAGCCATATCTTTAACAGGCTGGCAAGCAGGCATTGTGACAAATGAAATGTATCAAAATGCAAAAATAAAGCAAATAAATATAGGAAGAATAAAAAAAGAATTAAATGAAAACAAAATAGTAATAGTTACTGGTTTTCAAGGAGTAGACGAAAACGGTAACATCACTACGCTAGGAAGAGGTGGATCAGATACAACAGCTGTATCCATCGCTGCTGCATTAAATGCAGACAAATGCTATATATTTTCTGACGTTGACGGAGTATATACAGCAGATCCAAAGCTTATAAAAAATGCTAAAAAATTATCAAAAATATCATATGAAGAAATGAATGAAATTGCAGATTCGGGAGCAAAAGTCTTACACAATAGATGCATAAAAATCGGCAATGAATTTGACTGTAATATCATTGCCGCAGGCACATTTACTAATGATAAAGGAACAAAAATATGTAGAGAAATCGAAAAACCTGGTGTAAAAGGTATTGTTAAAAATTCAAATGTGGTACTATTTGAATTAAAAAAAGATAAAACTATTGAAAAGCAAGAACCCTATAAAATTTATAATACCTTATTAAAACATAATATCATTGTTGATAAATTTAAATGTAATGGCAAAATTACATTTAATATTGAAAACAGTCAAATAAACAAAGTAGAAAAAATAATGAATGAATATTTTAAAGACTATAAAATAACTAAAATAAAAGTCACCAAAATTGCCATCATAGGTTATGGAATAACAGGAGATAATAAGATATTAATTGAAGTAATGAAAATACTAAACGAACATAGACTAGAAATATCGTCCATTGATTTAACTAAATCTAAAATAGAAATTACTGTAAAAAAAATAGATAATATAGTTATTAACAAATTACACGAAGCACTAATTAAATAAATAGTGCTTTTTATGTAAAAAAATATAAATAGAATAATAGTTATAATATTTCATCAATTAATCCATATTCTAAAGCTTCTGGTGCTGTCAAAAAATAATCCCTCTCAGTATCACTTTCTATTTTTTTAATATCTTGACCAGTTTTTTCACTCAAAATTAAATTTAATTTTTCTTTTAACCTAATTATCCTTTCCGCAGCTATTTTAATCTCCGTAGCTTGTCCTTGTGCCCCACCAAGAGGCTGATGAATCATTACCTCACTGTTAGGAAGCGCATACCTCATACCTTTTTCACCAGATGCAAGTAAAAAAGCTGCCATACTAGCTGCCATACCAACACATACCGTTGAAACCTTACTCTTAGTAAAATTCATCGTATCATATATAGCAGTACCGCTAGTAATACTCCCACCAGGCGAATTAATATATATACTAATAGGATCATGATTCAAAGAATCCAAGTATAAAAGTTCGGCAACAACTATATTAGACAAATTATCATCTATTTCTCCACTAAGAATAATAATTCTATCCTTTAAAAGTCTAGAATATATGTCATAAACACGCTCACCATCACTGCTTTTCTCAAGAACACTTGGTACCATATTTATCACCCCTCTAATATTTATAATAGGTGTAAACTAAAAATAATATGCATTAAAATAAATGACAAAATTATATATTTTTGGTAAACTAATAATAGATAGTAGGGGATAAAATGAAAAAACTAAAATTAAAATATAAAGATAGATACATTGAAAACGTTGAATATGAAACGCCACTATATGAGATATTAAAAGAAATAAAAGAAGATTATAAATATTCAGTAGTAGGTGCAAGCCTAGATGGGTATCTAGTAGATTTAAATACCAAAATAACTGAAAATGAAAAAGTAGAGTTTTATGATACATCTTCAGTTATTGGAAATAGAATATATGCCCGAAGTTTAGAATTTTTAATAACAGTAGCCTGCAAAAAAGTTTTAGATAATGATTCTGAAGTTTTAATAAATTACTCCTTAGAAAATGGTGTATGTATTGAAATAACTGGCAAAAAAATCAGCACCATAACGATAAAAAAAATAGAAGAAAAAATGAACGAATTAGTAAATAGTGAACTACCAATTAACTATATAATTGTAGATAGATTAGATGCCATTAAATATTTTAAAAGAAATAACCAAATGGATAAAGTAAATTCCTTAAAATATATGACCAGCAAAACAATTACCTTATATACATTAGATGACGTTTATGATTATTTTTATTGGCCACTTGTCTATAATACTAAGTTATTAAACAAATTTGCCATTAGTAACCTAAAAGATAATAAATTTATTTTAAGTTATCCTACTAGTGCAAACCCAAACAAAGTAAAAGAATATATAAAACACGACCTTACTGCAAAAACATATGAAGATTTTCAAAATTGGGGTAGACTTATAAATATTAAAACAGCCTCAGACCTCAATAGACTCTGCGCGCTAGGACAAGATGTTGAAACCGTAAAACTATTTGAAACTCATTATGAAGATCAATTATCAAAAATCGCCGAGGAAATATCCAAAAGAAAAGATAAAATAAAAATAATTTTACTAGCAGGACCTTCATCAAGCGGTAAAACGACAACTGCCAAAAAACTAGAGTTATATTTAAAAGTAAAAGGAATGCACACGAAAAAGATTTCTCTTGATAACTATTTTGTAGATAGAATATATGCCCCAAAAGATGATGAAGGAAATTTAGATTATTCAGACATTAAATCTCTAGATGTAACCTTATTTCAAAAGCAACTATCTAGAATGTTAAAAGGAAATAAAGTATTAATGCCAACTTATGATTTTGTAAACGGCAAAAAATATTATAAAGATAACTACATAAAATTAGCAGAAGATGACATTATAATTGTTGAAGGCATTCATACCCTAAACGAAAAGCTCACAAGCATCATACCTAGAGAAAATAAATATAAAATATTTATAAGCCCACTAGTCAGCTTAAAATTAGATAATCATAATAGAATACATTCAACAGATGTCAGAAAAATAAGAAGAATTGTAAGAGATAATCTGTTTAGAGGAACCAGTGCTGAAGAAACACTTGCCATGTGGCCAAACGTCGATAAAGAAGCCATAAAAAATATATATCCATACCAAGACGATGCCGATTCTATATTAAACTCATCGTTAGGTTACGAACTAAACGTGCTTAGAATATATGCCGAACCATTATTATACGGAATTGAAAGTACAAGTAAAGAATATGTAGAGGCTGTAAGACTTTTAAATTTATTACACAATTTTTTAACGATTACCAGTGAAGTAGTACCAAAAGATTCAATTTTAAGAGAATTTATTGGTGGAAGTAGTTTTAAAGATTAGGAAGGATGATAAAATGATTAAAGTAGCAATTAATGGTTTTGGTAGAATAGGAAGGCTAGTATTTAGAATAATGGAAGAAGATTCTGATTTTGACGTTATAGCCATAAACGACTTAACGGATCCTGAACAGCTCGCATACCTATTAAAATATGATACATCCCATAGAAGATACTTAGAAAATGAAATAACTTACGATGATGAAAATTTAATTGTCAAAGGTCGAAAAATTAAAGTTTACAAAGAAATGGATCCAAATAACCTTCCATGGAAAGAACTAGATATAGATGCTGTCTATGAATGTACAGGTAAATTTACAGAAAAAGAAAAAGCTCAAGCCCATATAAATGCCGGAGCCAAAAAAGTTATTATTTCAGCCCCAGCCAAAGGAGACTTAAAAACCATAGTTTATGGTGTTAACGAGGACATACTAGACGCAAATGATACCATTATAAGTGCCGCTTCATGTACAACAAACTGCCTAGCTCCAGTAGTTAATATACTAAATAAAGAATTTGGTATAAATAAAGGCTACATGACCACTGTTCACGCCTATACAAACGATCAGTCAATACTAGATTTATCACATAAAAAAGGCGCAAAATCAAGAAGAGGAAGAGCTGCTGCAGCTAATATAATTCCATCATCAACAGGGGCCGCAAGTGCTCTAGGAAAAGTAATACCAGATTTAGGCGGAAAACTAGACGGTAGCGCTTTAAGAGTGCCTGTAACCACAGGCTCAGTTGTAGACTTAACACTAGAACTAGCGAGAAAAGTTACAAAAGAAGAAATAAACGAAGCGTTCAAAAAAAATGTAAGTGACACCTTAGAATATACTATAGATCCAATAGTTTCAAGCGACGTTATAGGAAATACCCATGGAGCTATAATCGATAGCTTACTTACTGACATATTAGAAACAGAAAACGGAGATTTAGTCAAAGTAGTAGCTTGGTATGACAACGAAATGGGCTATAGCGCTCAAATGGTAAGAACTGTCAAACATTTATGTCAAAAAACAAGAATTGATAATTAAATTTTATAATAAAAAAATAAATATATTTAACTTTAGAATTCTTCTAAAGTTTTTTAATATATTACCAGCCCTTTTAAATTTAAAATACCTTGTTATTATAAAAAAAATGTTATAAAATAATATTAGGTGATTATAATATGAAAAATGGATTCACACTCGTTGAATTACTTGCTGTCCTAGTTGTCCTAGGCGTAATTACACTAGTATCTGTCCCAAGTATTATTACTACTAATAAAAAATCAATTGAAAATGACTATAATGAATTTAAAAGAACAGTTGAAAATGCAGCTGAGATCTATATTGAAACTCACCCAGATAAAAAGCCATCAAACCAAACTCAAGTTTCTGTATCAATGTTAAAACATAGTGGCTACTTAGAAACTGGGCTAGTAAATCCTAAAAATGGCGAAATTAGTGAAAACGCATACGTCCTTGTAAGCAAAACCGGAAACAGTTATACATATGAATATAAGGAGTGATAATATGAAAAAAACAATCAAAGATTATGACTTAAAAGGTAAAAAAGTAATTATAAGATGTGACTTCAACGTTCCAATAGAAGGCGGAGTAATAAAAGATGATAACCGAATTAGACAAAGCTTAAAGACTATTAGATATGCAAGAAAAATGGGCGCAAAAGTCATTTTACTTTCACATTTGGGAAGAGTAAAAACCGAAGAAGATAAAGAAAAATATACCTTAAGACCAGTAGCTGAAGCATTATCAAAACTCTTAAGAAAGAAAGTTATATTTATAAATAAAACAAGAGGAAAAGAAGTAGAAGAAACCATAAAAAACATGAAGGAAAAAGATGTTATCCTACTAGAAAACACTAGATTTGAAGACTTAGAAAAGCAAAAAGAAAGTAAGAATGATAAAAGACTAGGAAAATACTGGGCTAGTTTAGGTGATATTTATATTAATGATGCCTTTGGAACTATTCATAGATCACACGCCTCAAATTTAGGAATAGCAAAACATCTAAAAAGTGGCGTTGGATTTCTTGTGGAAAAAGAAATAAAAGAACTTGAAAAACTTACTAAAAACCCTAAAAAACCATATACAATTATTCTAGGTGGTTCAAAAGTAAGTGACAAAATAAATTTGCTTAAAAATTTAAGTAAAAAAGCTGATTATATTTTAATAGGAGGCGGCATGGCCTTTACATTTTTAAATGCTGCTGGCTTCAATATAGGATCATCACTATGTGAAAAAGAAGAAATTCCATTTTGCAAGCAACTATTAGAAGACTATCCAGACAAAATCATTTTACCAATTGATATAATTACAGCTAAAGAAATAAAACAAAATGTTAAAACTAAAAATCGCTTTGTAAACGAAATAGAAGAAGATGAGATAGGGTTAGACATTGGTAAGAAAACTCTAGAAGTATTCAAACAATATATTGACGACAGTAAAACCATCTTTTGGAATGGGCCTATGGGATACTTTGAAATAAAAGATTTCTCTAAAGGGACAAAAGGGTTATGTGAAGTTATAGCAAATTCAAAGGCTTATAAAATAATAGGTGGCGGTGACACCGCAAGAGCTGTAACTGAAATGGGATATGAAAAGAAAGTAAACCATATATCAACTGGCGGAGGAGCAAGCCTTACATTTCTGGAAGGAGTAAAGCTCAAAGCTTTAGATAGTATTAATGAAAAATAACAAAAGAAATTACATAATTATACTTCTTTTAACTGCCATAATCTTATATTTAGTTTTTAAAGATAATTTCACAGAAAAAATAAAATACTTATTTTCATTTGATATAAAATGGTTACTATTTGCTTTTATTCTAATGATTTCGTATTGGGTTTTAAAAGGCATAGTTTTATACTATTGTGTAAAAAAAATTGATAAAACATACACTAGAAAAAAAGGAATTAATTTAATGCTAACAACCCAATTTTTTCACGCTATAACCCCATTTTCAACCGGTGGACAGCCCTGGCAAATATACAAGTTAAAAAAAGAAGGACTTACACTAGGAGAAAGTACAACTATAATAGTAGAAGACTTTATCGTATACCAAATTGCCCTAGTGTCTTTAGGACTAATTGCCGTTGTTGTAAATAACACATTTAATATACTATCAAAAGACAGTTTTTTAAAATATCTAGTTACGATCGGCTTTATAATAAATGCTTTAATAATAGTACTTTTATTTTTAGTCGCCTTTAATAAAAAATGGAACAAAAAGATAATAAATGGAACAATAAATTTTGGAGCCAAAATTAAGGTCATAAAAGATAAAGAAAGCCTATTAAAAAAGGCAGAAAATTTTATAAATAATTTTCACAAAAGTGCAGATATACTATTCAAGCACAAATTAAATTTTATAAAAATTATACTGCTAAATTTTTTTGCTCTTTCACTACTATACTTAATTCCTTATGCCCTTATGCGAGGATTAAACATAAATGCAAATCCATTTATTGTCGTAATAACATCAGCATATGTTATGTTGATAGGTGGAGTAGTTCCAGTTCCAGGCGCAGCGGGAGGCCTTGAATATAGTTTTATGTCATTTTTTAAAAATTTCATCAAAGGCCCAAAACTATCCATTATAATGATTGTTTGGAGAATAATAACTTACTATTTTGGACTTATAATTGGATTATTCATTTTAAGCTTTTGCGAGGAGGATAATAAATGAGAATAGGAATTTTTACTGAGACATATACTCCTTATATCAGTGGACTAGTAACCAGTGAACTCATGCTAAAAAAAGCTCTAGAAAAAAAAGGACACGAAGTTTATGTCGTTACAGCCAACTTAGATAGTTTTGAATATGAATATGATGAAAAAGAAAAGGTACTTAGAATTCCAGGAATTCCAACTGGAATATATAACGCGAGACTAACCAGTATTTATCCAATTCAATCATTAAATAAAATAAAAAGCTGGCATCTTGACATTATTCACTCACAAACAGAGTTTGGAATCGGTTCATTTGCCAGATTATTTGCTAAACAATATAACATTCCCATAGTGCATACATATCACACTATGTATGAAGATTATGTACACTATATAACCAAAGGCCACTTCAATCGATCAAGTAAAAAAATAGTTGAATATTTAACAAAATTTTATTGCGATAAAACCATAAGTGAACTAATTGTACCCACAAAAAAAGCATATGACCTGTTCAAAGAAAAATACAATGTTAAAAGAAACATTCACATAATTCCAACCGGAATTGAAGTTGATAGATTTTACAGAGAAAATCAAGACATCAAGAAAATCCAAGAATTAAAAAAGAAATACAACATAAAAAAAACAGACTTTACCTTGATTTTTGTAGGCAGAATAGCTGAAGAAAAAAATATACCATTTATAATTGACGTAGTTTCAAATATAGCTGAAAAAAATAAAAATTTAAAATTATTAATAATTGGAGATGGTCCTGATAAAGCAAAATACGAAACATACGTTAAAGAAAAAAAAGCCGAAAAAAACATACTATTTACTGGAAAAGTATCGTGGGAAGATATTCCGGCCTACTACGCAATAGGAAATGTCTTTATTTCGGCCTCAACCACAGAAACCCAAGGTCTCACAATTATTGAAGCCATGGCCTCATCACTTCCAGCCTTATGCATTGATGATGAAAGTTTTAATGGAACTGTTATTGATGATCTAAATGGCTACCTATTTAAAGATAAAGCAGAATGCGAAAAGACAATATTAAGAATTATAAATAAGCAAAAAGATTTAGAAAGGTTAAGTAAAGGCGCTAGAAACAGTGCTGACAAACATTCATCAAAATATTTTGCTGAAAGAGTATTAGACGTGTATAGAATAGCTATAAAAAATAAAAAACCAAGTTATAAAGAAAAAATAAGTAAATTCTTTAAAAAGGTGATACCATGGAAAAAATGATATTTGTAAATCAAAAAATGTATTTAGATAGTATAAGTGACATAAAAAAGTTTCAAAACGAAACAATTGATTATAAAGATAAATTTATTATCTTTCCGTCTGATATATACCTAAGTGATTATATAAGCAAAGGATTTACTGTTGGTAGTCAAAACATATCACCAGAAGATAGTGGGGCCCATACTGGGCAAATATCTGGAAAGGCCTTAAAAGATTTAGATGTTAGTTATGTAATGATTGGCCACTATGAAGTTTGTAAACATTATAAGGAAAAATGTGTCAGGATTCAAGAAAGAATAAATCAAGCGATAAAAAACAATCTAAAAGTAGTTTTATGTGTTGGTGAGAATATTGAAGAAAAAACAAACGGCCAAACAAAAGAAACAATAAAAAGAAAACTAGAAAATTTAGATTTAAATGAAAATATAATTATTTCCTATGAACCAGTATGGTCCATAGGTACAGATCTTACCCCAACAAATGAAGAAATAGAAGATATTGTAAATTACATAAAAACATTTAAAAACGTAAAAGTCCTATATGGTGGAAGCGTTGGCCCAAACAATATTGATATATTAAATAAAATCCCAAATTTAAATGGATTTTTACTAGGTAGTCACGCCTTACAAAGTAGTAATTTAAAAAAAATAATAGAAGTTGTACAATAACTTCTTTTTAATTAATAAAAAATCGACAAAATTAGCTATTTTTTACTCTAGAAAACAGTGTAAAGATTTTGTATAATTTGAATAGTAAAGGAGAATAAAACATGAAAACAAATATTTTAATGATTGATGACAATAAAAATCTAATTGACATGGTGAAGGAGTATTTTAAGAATAATGAAAATATAAACATAGTCTTCGAAGCCTATGACGGAGAAGAAGGTATAGAACAATTAGAAAAAAATAGTGAAAACATAGATTTAATACTCTTAGACTTAATAATGCCAAATAAAGATGGATTTTACGTTTTAAACGAAATGAAAAAAAGAGGCATGAATAAAAAAGTAATTGTAGCGACAAGTTATAATGCCGCCGAAGTAATTAGAGAAGTATCAGAATATGGTGTTAGTTATTATGTTTTAAAACCTTTTGATCTAAATATATTAGAAAAGAGAATACACGACATTACAAATAAAAAAGAAGAAACAGAAGACATCGACTTTTATGCAAGCAACCTTCAAGTTTCTATTACTAAAATGCTACATGAACTTGGAATTCCATCACACATAAAAGGATATGGATACATCAGAGAAGCTGTTTGTATTATATTTGAAAATCCTGAAATAATAGGTGGAATAACAAAAGAGTTATATCCTGCACTAGCTTCAAAATTCAACACAACTGTGTCGCGAGTAGAAAGAGCAATTCGTCATGCTATTGAAGTGAGCTGGAATAGGGGTAACTTAGATTTCATGGAAGAATTATTCGGCTATAGTGTAGATATAGATAAAGCAAAACCGACAAATTCAGAATTTATGGTTACCATTGCCGACAAATTAAGATTAGATTTTCATAAAGTAAGCTAATCTTTTTTTTCTATAAAAAATATGTTAAAATTATATTAGGTGATATGATGAAAAATAAAGGATTTACTCTAATGGAACTTTTAGGAAGCATTACTATACTAGCCTTAATTGCTCTAATAGTTTTTCCAGCCATATTAAATATGCTAGGTGATTCACAAAGTAAAATAGATAAAGCAAAGCAAGACTATGTAATAAGCGCAGCTAGAGAATATGTAAAAGATAATGATTTAGAAGTTAATACAACCATTAGCATTGACGTAGATATATTAATTAAAAAAAATTATTTAAAAGAAAACATGATTGATGAAGAAATGACAAACGATAGCGTTACATGTACTAAAATTGATGGTACTATAACTTATAAGTATAATGAAGAAAGTGATTAATTCACTTTTTTCTTGATAAAAAAAGAATATTATAATATAATGTTCCTGGTGATTTTCATGTGGAAAATTGGAAATGTAGAAATAAAAAATCAAGTAGTTCTAGCCCCAATGGCTGGAATTTCTAATAGTGCCTTTAGAACTATTGCTAAAGAAATGGGATGCGGCCTAGTAGTTGCCGAAATGGTTAGCGATAAAGCCATATGCTATGGCAGCAGAAAAACAATAGATATGCTTTATATGACTGATTTCGAAAGACCCATTTCCCAGCAAATATTTGGTTCAGATAAAGAATCATTTGTTAAAGCAGCTAAATTCATTGAAAAAAATATGCACCCAGACATTATTGATATTAATATGGGCTGCCCAGTACCCAAAGTAGCCATATCTGCTCAAGCCGGAAGTGCTTTACTTAAAAATACAGAAAAAGTAGGAGAAATAGTAAAAGCTATAGTAGAAACAGTGAACATCCCAGTCACAGTAAAAATAAGAAGCGGATGGGATACAAATAGTATAAATGCCGTAGAAATCGCTAAAATATGCGAAAAATCTGGCGCTAAGGCAATAACCGTTCACGGTAGAACTAGAAGTCAAGGATATAGTGGAAGGGCAGATTTAGACATAATAAAAAAAGTAAAAGAAAGTGTCCATATTCCAGTTATAGGAAACGGTGATATTAAATCAGAAGAAGACGCAAAATACATGTTAGATTATACAGGATGTGACGCTATCATGATTGGAAGAGGTGTACTAGGAAATCCATGGCTTATAAAAAACACGATTGACTACTTAAAAAATGGTAAAAAAAATGAAAAGCCTTCAGTTCAAGACATAAAAAATATGATTAAAAAACATTTCAAATACTTACTGAAAATCAAAGCAGAAAAAACAGCTTTATTAGAAATGCGCACTCAAACTGCATATTATTTAAAAGGCCTTCCTAATACAGCAAAAATAAAAGAAAAGATATTTAAAACAAAAACAAAAGATGAATTTCTAAAAATTATAGATGAAATTTAAGTGAATAATTCATTCACTTTTAATTTATAAATTTTCTTGAGTTAATTAGAAAAAATATTGTATAATAAAAACATAGAAAGTGTGATTTAAATGTTTTTTAAACAAAGTATATATAAACAAATATATAATAAAATAAAAAAAGCAGATACAATTATTTTAGCTCGTCATGTAGGGCCGGATCCTGATGCCCTAGGCAGCTCATTAGGATTAAAACAAATAATATTAGATAACTTTCCTAATAAAAAAGTATATTCAATTGGCTCACCAGCTGCCAAATTTAATTATCTAGGTAAAGTAGACAAACTGCCTGAAGATATAAACAATAATAATGTATTGTTAATAGTAACAGATACCCCTGATCATCGTAGGGTAGATGGCGTAGACCCAAGAAATTTCCCGAATTCTATAAAAATAGATCATCACCCATTTGTTGAAAAAATTTGTGATTTAGAATGGATTGATGATACAGCATCTAGTGCTTCACAAATGGTTTTAGAATTAGTTTTTGAAGCAGGATTACGCTTAAGAACCGAAGCTGCTGAGAAACTATATGCTGGCATTGTTGCTGACACGGAAAGATTTATGTTTTCTTATTCAGATTCAAAAACATTTGCCCTTATAAGTAGAATGCTAAATGAAACAAAACTTGATATTACAAAAGTATATAATAATATGTATTTAAGGGAATATAAAGAAATAAAATTTCATGGTTTCATGTCTCAAAACTATAGTATTACCGAAAATAAAGTTGGTTATATTATTATAAACGAAGAAATATTAAAAGAATATGACGTTGATGCAGCAACACCTGGCAATATGATTAACAGTTTCAATTATATAAATGAAATGCTTGTATGGGTAACCGCAACATTAGATAAAGAATTAGGGAGTTTTCGCGTCTCAATTAGATCAAGAGGTCCAATTATAAATGAAGTCGCCGTAAAACATGGAGGCGGAGGCCACATATACGCAAGTGGAACAAGACTAAAAACTGAAGAAGAAATAAAGAATCTTATTAAAGATTTAGATAAAGTTACAAGTGATTACATAAAAAATCTCTAAAATAGAGATTTTTTTATCTGTAATAAAAGCCTCCATAATAAGGATAATATGGATAATAAGTAGGTCTATTATAAAATATTGGTGATATTAAGCCACCCGTAATGCCGCCTAATAAAAAAGGACCCCAAAAACCATTTTGATTGTTGAAACCCGGTCTTCCAAACCCAGGTCTAAAATTAGGCCTAAAACCCTGATTCATTTTACTCCTCCTTCATAAGTATGATATGAGATTCTAAAAAAATAGTTAAAATAAATTATATATACACATATAATTTTTTAGGTGATAAAATGAAAAAATTTTTTCAAAGCATCGGTATAATCACCCTAATGATAGGTAGTTTTATGTTAACAAGTAAAGTTGAAACTGCATCAAAATTAAGTGATTCATTATTAAATGAAATAAAAAGTAAAAAAGACGGATACAAAGAAAACGCCATCGAGCCATTAATCAAAAATAACACCATAATTCCAGGCATAAACGGAAAAGAAGTAGATGTTCAAAAAAGCTACGAAGAAATGAGTAAAATAGGCTATTTTGATGATAAATTTTTGATATATAAAACTCTTAAAGTTGAAAATACACTAGATAAAAATAAAGATAAATACATAATAAGTCTAAACAATAGTAAGATGGAAATAAGCTTAATATTTAAACTAAGTAAGGACGACGATATAAACAACATAATAAATAAATTAGAAGAAAAAGACATAAAAGCCACTTTTTTTATAAATAGTGCTTATCTAGAAAAACACCACAATCAAATAATTAAACTAATTCAAAAAGGCCATACAGTAGGGAATTTATCAAATAATGAAGATTACCTTGACAGCGATTTTGTTTGGATGAAAACTATAATAACTAATATTGGTCCACAAAAATATAACTACTGCTACACCGAAAAAGAAAATAAAGAAATTATAAATAACTGTAAACTTCAAGATTCATTTACTATAATTCCGACTGTAATAATAAAAGAAAATGAATTAATAAATATAAAAAAACACCTAAAACCTGGTTACATTATTTCCATAGAAGTAAATAAAAACACAAACAAAGAAATTGAATTAATTTTAAACTATATAATAGCAAAAGGATACAGCATCGAGCCACTAGAAGAAGGGTTAAAAGAATAAAGCCAAAAAAACAAAATACTTGACACAATTTGCCGTTTTTATTTGTTTTTAAACGGTTTTTTTGATACAATTATAAAGGTGATAACATGGCAAAATATGATGAAAACTCGATAAAAATATTAGAAGGACTCGAAGCTGTACGAAAAAGGCCAGGAATGTACATTGGCTCAACAGATAAAAGAGGACTGCATCACTTAGTATGGGAAATCGTTGATAACAGTATAGACGAAGTAATAAATGGCTACGGAGATAAAATAACAGTAACCATCCATAAAGATGGTTCTTTAAGTGTCGAAGACTTTGGTAGAGGAGTCCCTGTAGGCATGCATCCAAGCGGTAAAAGCACACCAGAAGTAATATATACAATTCTTCATGCTGGAGGAAAATTTGAAACATCTGGTTACAAAGTATCAGGAGGACTTCATGGTGTTGGAGGTTCCGTTGTAAACGCTTTATCAAAATGGATGGAAGTAACCATTAAAAGAGATGGCGGTGAGTATTTTATTGCTTTTGAAAATGGCGGGCATGTAAAAACCCCACTAAAGCAAATAGGAAAATCGCACAAAACAGGAACAACTGTAAGATTTATGCCGGATGACACAATTTTTCAAACAACCTCATTTTCATATAGCACAATATGTGAAAGAATGCAAGAAAGCGCATTTTTGTTAAAAGAATTAACGATTGAAGTAAAAGATGAAATATCAGACAGAAGTGAAATATACCATTATGAAAAAGGCTTAAACTCATTTGCTGAATATTTAAACACTGATAAAAAAGTAATCCATAAGCCATACGACTTTAATGGTACAAAAGATGGAGTTAACGTTGAAATTGCTTTTCAATACACAGAAGGATACTCAGAAAACATAATATCCTTTGTAAATAATGTCAAAACATCAGACGGAGGTACTCACGAAGTTGGATTTAAAACAGCTATTACTAGAGTTTTCAATGATTATGCTAGAAATAATGGATATTTAAAAACAAAAGATAAAAATTTTGAAGGGCCAGACACTAGAGAAGGCCTAACTGCCATTATAAGTTTGCAAATTCCTGAAAAACTACTACAGTTCGAAGGACAAACTAAAGGAAAATTAGGGACCCCAGTAGCTAGAACAATTGTCGATAGTATTACAACCGAAAACATGCAATTTTTCTTAGAGGAAAATAAAGATATAGCCATTAAAATACTAGAAAAAATGGTTAAATCAAAGCAAGTTAGAGAAGCCGCAAGAAAAGCCAGAGATGAAGCTAGAAATGGCAAAGGTAAAAATAGAAAAGAAAAATCTATAAGTGATAAATTTACTCCAGCTCAGTCAAAAGACCCCAAAATAAATGAATTATTCTTAGTCGAAGGAGATTCTGCAGGGGGATCTGCAAAGCAAGGAAGAGATAGAAAATTCCAAGCTATTTTGCCGCTAAGAGGAAAAGTAATAAATACTGAAAAAGCATCACTAACAGATGTATTAAATAATAATGAAATAAATACCATGATTCAAACAATTGGAGCCGGAATTGGTAGTGATTTTGAAATTAAAGACTGTAATTATGACAAAGTAATTATTATGACGGATGCTGATGATGATGGGGCACATATTACAATATTATTACTAACATTCTTCTATAGGTTTATGAAACCACTAATTGAAAATGGACATTTATATATAGCTATGCCACCACTATATGCCTTAAAAAACGGCAATAAAATATATGGCTATGCTTGGAATGACAGTGAGGCTGAAGAAATAAGAAAAAAACATAAAATAAAACTCGAAAAACAAAGATACAAAGGACTAGGTGAAATGAACGCTGAACAGCTTTGGGAAACAACCATGGATCCTAATAAAAGAAGTTTAATCAAAGTAAGTCTAACTGATGCATCACTTGCCGAAAGAAGAGTTTCGGTGCTAATGGGCGACAATGTTGAGCCTAGAAAACAATGGATTGAAGAAAATATCGAATTTACCTTAGAAGATAATTACACAAAGTAGGTGAAAAACATGGAAGATACAAATGAAATAGTAAAAAAAATATACGACTATTCACTCGAATACATCATGGGTGATAGCTTTGGAAGATACGCTAAAACAATTATCCAAGATAGAGCTTTACCTGACGTAAGAGATGGCTTAAAGCCGGTTCAAAGACGTATTTTATACGCTATGTATAAAGATGGAAACACCTATGATAAGCCAACTAAAAAATCAGCTAAAGCAGTTGGAAACATAATGGGATTTTATCATCCACATGGCGACTCCAGCATATATGACGCCCTAGTTCGAATGAGTCAGTGGTGGAAAAATAACTTGTGTTATGTTGAAATGCAAGGTAATAATGGCTCAATGGATGGCGACGGTGCCGCTGCAATGCGTTACACCGAAGCAAGACTTTCTAAAGTAGCTGGTGAACTTTTAAAAGACATAAATAAAGATACGGTTTTAATGAGTTTAAACTATGATGATACATTACTAGAACCAACCGTACTACCTGCAAGATTTCCAAATTTACTCGTAAATGGGGCAACAGGCATTTCTGCCGGTTATGCTACTAATATACCACCTCATAATTTAGGCGAAATAATTGATGCCACGATTAAAAGAATCGATAGTCCAAACTGTCATTTAGATACAATATTAGATATAGTAAAAGGGCCAGATTTCCCAACCGGAGGTGTAGCCGAAGGCATAAATGGTATCAAAGAAGCATTTACTACTGGAAAAGGTAAAGTAAATGTTAGATGCAAATACGAAGTAGTTACAAATAAAGGAAAAAAACAAATAATTATAAGTGAAATACCATACGAAGTAAATAAAGCTGCTTTAGTTAAAAAAATAGATGAAATAAGGATTGAAAAAAAAGTTGAAGGAATATCCGAAGTAAGAGATGAAACAGATAGAAACGGACTTCAAATAGCCATTGACTTAAAGAAAGATGCCAATGCAGATTTAATAATAAATTATTTATTAAAAAATACTGATATGATGGTTTCCTATAGTTACAATATGGTAGCTATTGTAAACCGTAGACCAATGGTTTTAGGTATTTTAGAAATATTAGATGCCTATATAGCTCACCAAAAAGAAGTTATTACAAGAAGAACGGAATTTGATTTAAAAGTAGCTAAAGCTAGAATGCATATTTTAGAAGGATTAATAAAAGCTTTATCAATATTAGATGAAGTTATTAAAGTAATTAGAAGTTCTAAAAACAAAAGCGATGCCATAGAAAACTTACAAACAGAATTTGAATTTACTAAAGAGCAAGCTGAAGCTATTGTTAATTTACAATTATATAAATTAACTAATACCGATGTTACTGAACTTGAAGAAGAAATGAAACAAAAAGAAAAAGAAATAGCCGTTTGGACTCAAATTCTAGAAAATGAAGAGGCATTAAAGCACGTTATGAAAACAGAGCTAAAACTTGTTAAAAAAGAATATGCAACCCCTAGAAAAACAGAAATAAAAGATGAAGTAACTGAAATAAAAATTGATACAACATCTTTAATACCAAAAGAAGA
>CAMNJS010000002.1 GCA_946541645.1 uncultured Bacillota bacterium
AAGGATTACAAAAGATAAATGGCATTATGTATTATGTTAAAGATGATTATGTATACTCTGGTGAAATAGAGATTGATGGTGAAAAATATTTATTTAAAGAACGTAATGGAGAGATGCAAGTAGGAAGTGTGGCACTTAATAATGGAAAAAGAGTATTAATTAAAAGTGATGGCTCACATCCAAAAGGCTGGGTAACATATAATGGAGATAAGTATTATGTGGCTAAAGATGGATATATATTAGAAGGATTTAATACAGTAGATGGGAAAAGATACTATTTTGAAGAAGGAAGTGGGAAATTACTTTATTGGTGGCATTCAAAAGATGGCAAAAATTTTTATCAATATGGTGATGGAACAATAAAAGAAGGATTACAAAAGATAAATGGCATTATGTATTATGTTAAAGATGATTATGTATATACCGGACAATTAATCTTAAATAATGTAGAATTATATTTTAACGAAAATAGTGGTGAAATTGTAACTGGGTTTATTGATCAATCTAACGGTAAAAAAATATTTGTTTCTAATGAATTTGCTCCTGTTAGAGGGTGGTTTACCGAAAGTGAAAAAATTTATTATGCAGATATTGATGGTTATATTTTGACAGGAAATCAGTCTGTAGAGGGACGTGATTATTATTTCAACGATGATGGTGTTTTGTGCGGCTTCTTTTGGGATAATGGAAATCTTTATTATAATAATCCTACTGGTGATAAAGTTTATGGAGTCCAAAGAATTGCTGGTAAATATTATAAATTCAACGAGTTAACTGGGGCTTTTGAAAAATTTGTAAACCAGCGTAATGTTATTGATATTTCTTCTCATAATGGCGATATTGATTGGTTGGCTGTTAAAAATTCAGGACTTGTTGATGCTGTTATATTACGATTGGGCTATGGATACCGGGCTATTGATAATAAGTTTTTGTATAATATGGGTGAGCTTAATCGTTTAAATATTCCTTTTAGTGTTTATTTATTTAGCTATGCTTTAAATGGCAACGAAGCAAATGATGAAGCTAGTTTTATTATTAATACAATTAGGAAGTATAATGTTAATATTAACACTGATATTTTTTCTATATATTATGATTTAGAGGATTGGGATATTATTTCAACAGGTGAGTCTAGTGACTCTATAAGTGTTCAGAACTATGGTGACATTATTATGACTTTTATAAATAAAGTAGAAGGGGAACTCGGAATTAAAGCTAGATTATATGCAAGCAAAAATTATATTTTGACGAGGTTTCCAGAATTTACTCATCATTATGCAACTTGGGTAGCACAATGGGGGCCTAGTTTAACTTATAGTGGAGCTGTTGAGGGATGGCAATATACAAGCGATGGTTCAATTCCGGGTATAAATGGAAGAGTTGATTTGAACAAATTTTATTTTTAAAAATTATCTATGAATGATATACGCTTCGTTTCTTAAACATAGGAACGAGGCTTTTATTTTTTTGGCTTGTTTGACGAGTACTATATTTGTTTTTATTTATTTTGTTTTAAAGGTGCTGATTAAGTAATATGATTAATTGTGCCGAACAATAATATTTATCTAGGGAAAATGGTTAAGAGAGACTTCCTTTTTTAATTATAGATTTTTTTCTTTATATGTGGTAAACTATTTATAGTATTTTATGTGGAGGTTTTCATGGAAAATAATAGCTGTGTTATTAAAGTAAAAAATGTATCTAAAGACTTTATAATTTATGGTGATAAGGCTAATACTTTAAAGGAAAAAATAATTAGATTTAATAGTTCAAAAAAAGAAAGTTTTCATGTGCTTAAAAATATAAATTTGGAAATTAATCGCGGCGAAACAGTTGCTTTAATTGGAGTTAATGGTAGTGGTAAAAGTACTTTATTAAAGCTTATTACTAAAATTATTTATCCTACTAAGGGAAGTATTGTTGTTAGTGGTAAGTTAACATCTTTATTGGAACTTGGCGCTGGATTTCATCAAGATTTTTCTGGTAGGGAAAATATATATTTTAATGCGTCTATTTTTGGTTTAACCAGAAAAGAAATTGATGATAGGATAAATGATATTATTGAGTTTTCCGAACTTGGTGATTTTATAGATAGTCCTGTAAGAACGTATTCTTCTGGAATGTATATGCGTTTAGCTTTTTCAGTGGCAATTAATGTTGATGCAGATATTTTACTTATTGATGAAATTTTAGCTGTTGGTGATAAACATTTTCAGGATAAATGTTTAAATAAGCTGCTTGAGTTAAAGAAGCAAGGCAAAACTATGGTTTTTGTTTCACATTCTGCAGATTCTGTTAGATTTTTATGTGATAGAGCAGTTTGGCTTAGTGAAGGTAAAATAAGGATGGATGGAAAAACAGACGATGTTTTGGGTGAATATATTAAGGAGTGTGGTTAGTATATGACTTTAGTTAGCAATTTATATAAATATCGTGAGTTTTTGAAAACTTCTATTTTAAAAGATTTTAGAGGAAAATATAAAAAGTCTTTTTTAGGGGTTTTATGGAGTTTTCTTAATCCTTTATTTCAGTTACTTATTTATTCTTTAGTTTTTCCTCATATTATGGGTAATCGTATTGAAAATTATACTTTATATTTGATGATAGGGCTTATGCCATGGACTTTTTTTAACAATACAATTATTCAAAGTGCGGCTTGTATTGTCACTAACGGTGGCATTATTAAAAAAGTTTTTTTTCCGAGAGAAATTTTACCGATTTCTACTTTAACTAGTAATTTAGTGAATTTTTTAATTACTCAAATTATTGTTTTGCTTGCGTTAATTTTTAGCGGAGTAGGGATTGCAAAATCAATAATCTTTTTCCCTGTTATAGTTTTGCTTCAATATATTTTACAGCTTGGTTTTGCTTTTATTTTTTCGGCAATAACTGTTTATGTTAGGGATGTTGAATATATAATAAATATTTTTATGATGCTTATGTTTTATTTATGTCCTATTGTTTATGAGCCAGCTATGATTCCTGATAATTTATTACGTTTTTTCAAATTAAATCCGATGTTTGATATTATTACTTTTTATAGGCAAATTTTATATGAAGGTGTTTTCCCTGACATGTACAGTGTTTTAAAAATTTTTATAGTTTGTTTGTTTTTCTTGTGTAGTGGGTACGCAATATTTAAACATTTAGAAAAAAGGTTTGCTGAGGAGTTATAGTTTATGAAAGTATTTTCTTTTATTAAAAAAGTTGTAATTGTAATGTGGTATAGGCACCACTTTATTATTCCGCCTAAATATTGGGGCAAGTATTTTAAATCTTTTATACAAAAAGTGTTTGGAATTAAAAATTATTATAATCCTTTTAATGTTAGGGAGTATAATATATGGCTTAATTCTAAACAAAAGACTGAAATGGTAGAATTAAAGAATAAACCGTTAATTTCTATTGTCATTCCAGTCTATAATATTGAAAGAGAATTTTTAATTGATTGCCTAGATTCTATTTTAAACCAAACTTATCAAAATTTTGAGGTATGTCTTGCGGATGACAATTCAACAAATATGGATACTATTAATACTTTAAGGGAATACGAAAAAAAAGACTCACGAATAAAGGTTGTTTATAGAAAAGAAAATGGGCATATTTCTAAGGCTACTAATTCTGCAATTGAAATAGCTAGTGGTGAGTATATTGCTCTTATGGATGACGATGATATTTTGACTCAAGAAGCTTTATATAAAGTTGCTTTGGCAATTAATGATACTGGCGCTGATTTTATATATAGTGATGAAGATAAGCAAGATATGAATGGTAATTTGTGCGAGCCTCATTTTAAAAGTGATTTTGCTGAGCACTCTTTATATGGTGGCAATTATATTTGTCATTTTACTGTTATTAAGAAATCTTTATTGGATAATATTGGATATTTTAGGGCTGAGTATGTTGGGGCTCAAGATTTTGATTTATTTTTAAGGGCTACTGAAAAAGCTAAGAATGTATATCATATTCCAGAAATTTTGTATCACTGGCGAAAGGTCCCTGGGTCAACTGCTGATACAATAGGTAATAAAACTTATGCGATTGAAAATGGTAAAAAAGCTGTTATTGATGCTTTGAAAAGAAAAAATAAAGATGCTTTTGTTACTGTTCCAATTTTGACTACGCATTATATTGTTCATTATAATGTTAAAAATGATCCGTTGGTTACTATTATTATGCTTGATAATAATAGTGAAAGCATTAGAAACAATATAAGTCAGTTTATGGATAATAATACTTATAAAAATATTGAAATGATTGTTTGCTATGATAAAATTGGCGAGTGGGATAATGTTATTTTTAAACGTGATAGTATAAATAATTTAGTTAAGATGTCAAAGGGCAAATATATACTTATTGTTTCTGGAAAGATAAAGTTTAATGATGCTACCATAATTAGGGAAATGGTTGGCTATGCTTCTCAACCGGAAATAGGTATAGTTGGCCCTAAAATTTATAGATATGGCAAGCTTATTAAAAGTGCCGGAATTGTTTTAAGTAATGAAAATGTTTTTAGCGATGTTTTTAGTGATTATTTTACTGATTCTTATGGCATGTATGGTAGGTTATTAGTTCCTTATAATTATAGTGCTTTATCTGATGTTTTTTTCATGTTTTCTAAAGACAAATACGAGGAGGTCAGCGGTTTTAGAGAGGATGTTTGTTTTACCTTGGCTTCTGTTGATTTTTGCTTGAAACTGCTTAGTAAATATCAGAATGTTTTGCTTTCACATTTATTTATATATCAAAAAGATTTTCATAGAAAGGATATTTCTGACATTTCTAGTGATGAGAAGAATGCACTTAAAAAAGATTGGAATTTGGATAATGACATTTACTACAATAAAAATTTAGATAAGAAGTATAGTTTTATGCTAAGTAAAAAAGGTGATGATGATGAGAAATAAGCTGGTTATTTTGAGCCTTGTTTTATTGTTATTTATTTTTAGCTACTTAAATGGAAAATACATTCCTATGATGATTTTTACTTATTTTATATATTTATTATGTTTTAATAAAACAATAAGTAATGATGGCTGGTTAAAAAATTTTCTTTTTTTCTTTGGCGGTACTTTTTTGCTTTGGTATATTTTGAATACTTTTATTACTGCCATTTTTTTAAAAAATATTTTTGCAGCAATATTTATAACTGTGTATAGCTATATATTTACTAATGTTAGTATTCGTTTAAAAATTAAAAACGTTTTGATTAGTGTCATAAAAAAATATAATTTAAAATGGAATACGTTTCACGAAAAACATTTTATTTTAAAAATACTACCAAAAAACATTTTAGTATTATTTTTGTTTATTATTAGCATAATTACAGTTATCGAATTTTCTTTTAAAACTGCTAATGATTATTATGCTGTTTTTTCGCAGCCGAAGAGTGATATTCCGTATGATATTTTAAAGAAAACTAAGATTGATATTGATTTTGCTGATACAAATAAGTCTTTTTCAGCGATTTGTTTTAAATTTGGGACACATGATCGATTAAATTTTTCTGATTTGACTTTTGCTATAGTAAGTGGTGAAACGACAGTTTTCAAAGAAAAATTTAATGCTAGCACTTTGGAAAATCTTGGTGATAAGTGTTTTGATTTAAAAAATATTTCTTTAGATGAACTTAAAAAATACGATTTATATTTTATTCCTACATCTGTTACTAAAAATGATTTTTTATCACTTTTTAAGGATAAAGATACTGGTAATATTTCTTTTAGTTTAGCTAAAAAACAAGGTAGAGATGTTTCTTTAGTAAAAGCAGGTTTGATATTTTATAGTTTTTTAGTATTTTTTATGATTAATTATATTATTAATAGTAAAAAGTTAACTTATAATCAGCTATATATATATTTGTTAATGTTTTTAATACCAATTTTATTTATAATACCGGCTTTAAATGTTCCTGATGAATTTCATCATTTTTATAGATCTTATGGTAATTCTCAAATAGTTGATAATGATTTTAAATATAATGGTTTTGATAATCTCAATATTAAGGTACCTGATAATATTTCTTGCTTAAATTATACGCAAGTTCAAGTTTCGAATAAGATTTCATCTTTAAATACTTTGAGTGATTGTTTAAAGAATGGACAAAATATATATATTTATAATTCTTCGCATGGTTTTTCGCCATTATTTGGGTATATACCGCAGGCTACTGGAATTAAAATTGCTGATGCAGTTTCTGATTCACCTCTTTTTATATTTTATTTTGGAAGATTATTTTCATTTTTGGTTGTTTTTACAATCTGCTATTTAGCAATCAAAATTACGCCAAAATATAAAGGATTATTTTTACTTGTAGCTTCTTTGATGATGTTTATTCAGCAAATGATTTCTTACTCATATGATGCAATTTTAAATGCGGTGGCGCTACTTTATGTGGCTAGTTTGATTAAAATGATTTGTACTAAGGATAAACTTTCATTTAAAAATTTTATTTTACCTACTATTTGTTTAAGCATTATTTTGAATATTAAAATTGTTTATTTTCCTTTGGCGATACTTATGTTTTTTATACCTAAAGGAAAAACAAATAGAAATAAATATTTTTATATTGTTTTATCTATATTTGTTTCCATTTTATTGCTTAAGGGACTGAATTATTTTATTTCATTAGCTGCTGGTAGTTCTGGCACTTCTGTTATTAATGGTGACGCTAGTAAGCAAATTTTATATTTAGTAAAGCATCCGCTATTTATTTTTAAAGTCATTTATAGTACACTTAATTATAATACTTTATTTTATATTAGAGGACTTGTAGGCTTTTTTGGCTGGTTTGCATTTAAAATAAGCGATTTATATTTTGTTATTTATTTAGCTTTATTTTTATATTTATTATTTAGTGAAAGTAATATATTATCAAGTAGACAAAGAAGACTTCTTTTTGGAATGGTTTTGCTTTCAATTTTAGGAATTTTTGGTGCAATGTATTTGTTATGGTCTCCGTATAAAACTTTAATAGTTGAAGGCGTTCAGGGTAGATATTTTATTCCATTGCTTGTACCACTTATGATGGCTTTTATTCCTAGGGAAACTGTAATTAAAAAGGATGATAATATTCTATTTTCGTCAATTAATGTTCTTTTACTGGAATTTATATTGGTTTTAATTATATGGTATTTTTAAGAACACTGTTGTGTTCTTTTTTGTGAAAATAGTCTTATTTTGTAGACTTGGATTATTTGTTTTGGTACAATAAATATGGAGGTAGTTATGAAAAATAGCATAAAAATTTATATTGCTTCACATAAAAAGTTTAGTTCCTTTAATAATGATGTTTATGTGCCATTACATGTCGGATCTAAAGGAAAGGCTAACTTGGGTTATGTTTTAGATTCTAAAGGTGATAATATTTCTTTAAAGAATCCATATTTTTGCGAATTAACTGGTCTTTATTGGATATGGAAAAATGATGATTCAGATATCGTTGGATTGGTTCATTATCGTAGATATTTTTATAATTCTGTTTTTAGTAAGATAGAAGATATTTTAGATGAAAAACAAATAGAAAATATTTTAGATAAATGTGATGTTATTTTGGCACAAAGAGGCTATACGTGGGGAAGTAGTGTGCGCAAACAATATGAATCTAAACATATTAAAGATGATTTAGATAAATGTGAACAAATACTTAAAGAAAAGTATCCTGATTATGGAAAATATTTTGATAAAATTATTAATGGAGATCATTATTGCCCATTTAATATGATTATTTGTCGGAAGAAATTGTTTGATGAGTATTGTGAGTGGCTTTTTGATATTCTTTTTGCTCTCGAAAAGAAAATTGATTTGTCTGATAGGGATACTTATAACTCTAGAACGTTTGGATTTCTTTCTGAAAGGCTTTTAAATGTTTGGGTTTTAAAAAATAATTTGAATGTTATTGAAAAACCTGTATTTAATAATGAGGAAAATATATTTGTTCAAAGAATTCAATCTATTGTTAAAAAAATGATGTTTTGGAAATGAGAATTTCTTTTTAAGGTAATGGGTGGCTGTTTATACTTCTTGGAGGTTAGTTATGGAAATGCGAAAATCAAATTTTGAGTTGATGCGTATAGTGTCGATGTTTATGATTATTTTATGGCATATTTTTCTTTATGCTTTCGATTATGCTTCGATTAATATAAATGTTAGATATTTTTTTGATTTGTTTAAAGCAATCATGGTAGTACATGTAAATTCATTTATTATTTTAACTGGTTATTTTCAGTGCAAATCAACATTTAAAATGCCTAAACTTTTAAAACTTATTGATGAAGTGTGGTTTTATAAGATTATTATATTTTTGATATTTATTGCTATAGGCCTTTCAACTGCCAATCCTATAAATGTTGTTAGGACTTTTTTCCCATTTGATTTAGACAGCTATTGGTTTATTAGAGTTTATTTACTTTTATATATTATTTCTCCTTATTTAAATATAATTATTAATAATTTAAATAGGAGGCAGTACCGTATATCTTTGGTTGTAATGTTTTTGATGTTTTCAATCTTATCTGCAATTACAAAGCAAGAAATTTTTACGGTTGTTACTGTAAATAATGGTTTTTCAATTGTCAGTTTTGTGTTTTTATATTTTATAGGTGCATATTTCCGTAATTATCCTATTGAGGATATGTATATTGGGAAAAAGTATTCTAAGAAACTGTTACAACTATGCTTTATTATTGGATTTTTCTTATTAGCATTATTTAATTTTTCGTTGCATGTAGTAAGCTCACAATTATTGTCTGCTGGACAGTTGTGTAATTATTTTGCAAATATTATTTTTTATTCGTTTGATAAATATGATAATCCTTTGGTTGTGCTTGGAACAATATGTTATTTTAGAATCTTTTACTTTATGGATATCAAGAGTACTTTTGTTAACAAAATATCTTCTGCGGCATTTGGAATTTATTTAATTCACGAAAATACACTTATGCGAGATACGCTTTATAAGATATTTAGATTTCCAAAATATGTTTTTTCCAGCAGGATTTTTATCCATATTTTGTCAGTAGCAATTATTATTTTTGTTGTTTGTTGTATTATTGATTTAATTAGACAGAAATTATTTAAAATTGTTTATAATTTCAAAATATCCAAATGGTGGCGTCAAAAATATCAAAATTATTTGAAGAGTTTGGGTTTAAATATTAAGTGGTAGTTTTTTATGTATTTTGATGTTTTATGGCTGATTATTTGATATAATAAATGTAGTTAGGTTTGGTGAAAATATGAAAGTTTTATTAATTATTCCGGCATTCAATGAGGCCAATAATATTTTAAATGTTTATAATAGTATTACTTCTTTTAATGAAAAAAGTGATGTTAAATTCGATGTTATTGTTATAAATGATGGCTCGACAGATAATACTGAACAAATTTTGAATGAGAATGCTATTCCTCATGTTTCATTAATTAATAATTTAGGTATTGGTGGAGCTGTTCAAACGGGGTATAAATATGCGAAAATTCATAATTATGATTACGCGGTGCAGTTTGACGGTGATGGACAGCATGATGTTAATTATGTTTTAAAAATTTTAGAGCCTGCTTTTAGAAATGAAGCTGACATGATTATTGGCTCTAGATTTATAGATAAAAAAAGTAGTTCATTTAAATCAAGCTTTGCTAGGCGAGTTGGAATTAAGATGATTTCATTTTTTATTAAAATTGTTACTGGAACTAAGGTATATGATACGACTTCTGGATTTAGAGCCGTTAATAGAGAATTAATTGATTTGTTTGCAAATGAGTATCCATCAGAATACCCAGAACCTGTATCTACAACAAAAGTTTTGATTAATAAATTTAAAGTTTATGAGGTTGCAGTAAGTATGAATGAAAGAAAAGCCGGTGTTTCTAGTATTAGGGCGTGGAAAAATTTTTATTATATGTTTAATGTAATTATTTCAATTTTGATCACTGGTATGGAGGGTAGAAGAAGATGAATAATCATTTAATATTTTATTCTTTGTTATTTATATTTTTTATTTTTATATTTATTTTTTATCTTATTAAAAGAGGTAAAATAAATATTAGATATTCGGTTATTTGGTTTTTATTATTTGGCTTATTGTTTATTTTTTTAATTATACCTGGCTTTTTGAGTATTATTACTAAACTATTAGGATTTAGTATTGCTTCTAATATGATTTTTTCAATTTTGATTGCTGTATTAGTTATTATCAATATATACTTTACGAGTGTTATATCTCTTCAAGATAAAAAGATTAGATCATTAGTACAAGAGGTTTCACTACTTAAAAAGGAAAGTAATGATTATGAAAAGTAATGATAAAAAGAATTTTATTTGGAATTCTATTGGTTCTACGGTTAATTCTTTAACGTCTTTATTTTTTATGATTATTGTTACTAGACTTAATGGAATTGATAGTGCTGGGGTTTTTACATTTGCATTTTCATTTGCTATTTTCGCCCAGGTAATTGGGAACTATTTTGGCAGGAGCTATCAAGTTACAAATATTGATGATGATATTAAAGATAGTGATTTTGTTTATAGTAGAATTTTCACATGTATTTTAATGGCCTTGTTTTCTTTTGCTTTTGTCTTTTTTAAAAATTATACTAATTATAAGGTTTTAATAATACTGTTGTTAGTTTTGTTTCGAATGATTGAATCTTATGGTGAGGTTTTGTATGGAATAGTACAAAAGGGAAACAATTTATATAAAGTTGGAATTTCGATGTTTTTTAAAGCACTTTTTTCGGTGTTGTTGTTTTTCTGCTTTGACTATTTTTGGAATAATTTATATCTTGCAATTTTGTCAATTTCTTTAGTAAATTTATTGATAATTATTTTCTATGATTATAAGAATGTAAAAAAACTTGGTTTTTCTTTTTATAGGTTTAATAAATCTTCTTTTAGGAAAATACTGTTTGATGGTTTTTTAATATTTTTGTTTACGTTTTTGACCCAATATGTACTAAATGCTTCAAAATATTCTATTGATGATCTTTTAACAGATAGTTTTCAAACTATATACGGAATAATAGTTATGCCTGCTACTGTGATGGTTTTATGCGCTCAGTTTTTAGTACAACCATTTCTTACTAGATTTGCAAAATACTTAAAAGAAAAGAAATTTAGCAATTTTTCTCAGTTAGTTTTTAAACTGTGCTTATATGTCTTTATTTTTGGAATTTTGGCTACTGTTTTTTGCTATTTTTTTGGGATTCCAATTTTGGAATTTATATATGGTTTGGAGTTACACGATTATATAAATTCTTTGCTTCTTATTATAGGTGCTTCTACTTTTTTTGGAATTTCATATGTTTTTTCGAATGTGTTAATTACTTTGAGAAAAAATTTTATTCAGGTTATTATTTATGGCTTCGTTGCACTAGTTGCTTTCTTCTTATCGAATCTGTTTGTTAGATCGTATGGCGTTTTTGGAGCTTGTTTATCTTATTTTATTTCAATGTTTATTTTGGCAATATTATATTTTGTAGTTTGTGTTTATTACTTAAAGCGTATAGTCAAAAATTATGATTATAGTATTCATACTTTTGTAATACTTGCTTATAAGGAAAGCCCTTTTCTAGAAGAATGTATTAAATCTGTACTTAATCAAAGTGTTAAGAGTAATGCGATTATTGCAACAACTACTAGAAACGACTATATTGATGGTTTAGCAAACAAATATCATTTAGATATTGTTGAAGGTGTTCATACTTCTATTGGCGGTGATTTTGATTTTGCTATTTCTGCCGGTAAAACTAAGCTTGTTACTATTGCACACCAAGATGATTTATATGATTTTAATTATGCTGAGGAAGTCGTGAAGAATTACTATAATAATAGGAATTGTTTAATAATTTTTTCAGACTATTATGAAATTAGGAAAAACACATTTGTATATTCTAATAAAAACTTATTTATTAAAAGATTTTTGCTTTTTAGTTTATTAATTAAAAAGACTTCTGGTATTAAGTTTTTGAAAAGAAATGTTTTAAGACTTGGATGTAGTATTTGCTGTCCTGCTGTTACATTTGTAACTGAAAATATTCCTAGTAGTGTTTTTGAGTGCAACATGAAATGTGATGTTGATTGGTTTGCGTGGGAAAAACTTTCGAAGTTGAATGGTAAATTTATTTATATTCCTAAAAATTTAGTAGGGCATAGGATAGATGAAACTACAACAACTACAGATATTATTAATCAAGGCATTAGAACTAAGGAAGATTTGATTATGCTTAAGAAGTTTTGGCCTGATTTTATCGCGCGAGCAATTAATAAGTTATATAAAAATAGTGAAAACAGTAATAAATTGGAGTGATATATTATGAATATTGTATATACTTTAGATGACAATTTCGTTCCTCAAGTTGGCGCGGGTATAGTGTCGGTTTGTGAAAATAATAAATGGTCTTCATCTATACATTTTTATTTGATTTCTTCTGGTGTTTCTGAAAAAAATAAGCAGGAATTTTTAAAGCTTATTAAAAAATATAAAAGAGAAATTGATATTATTGAATTAGGAGATTTAAATAGTTATTTTGATTTTGATTTTGATACTAATGGCTGGAATCCAATTGTGCTTGCACGTCTTCTTTTGGATAAAATTTTGCCTGCTAAAGTTGACCGGATTATTTATTTAGATGGAGATACAATAGTTAGAGATAGTATAGAAAATCTTTGGAATATAAATTTAAACGGAAAAACTATTGGCATGAGTATTGAGCCTACTATTGATAAAAGTCGGATAGAGATTCTTAAATTAGGGTTGCATCCTTATTGTAACGCGGGAGTTTTGCTTATAGATTTAGATAGGTTTAGAAAAATTAGTGCTGGTGAAAAAATCATTAACTATTATCGAAAATATGATGGTAAGTTATTTGCAAATGATCAGGACGCTATTAATGGTTCGATGAAAAATGAAATTTTTATTATTTCGCCAAAATATAATTTTTATAATATTTTTTATCAATATCCATATTGGTTTTTGAAAAAAATTATGAAACCAAAGAAATATATTGATAGGGACGTATTTTTGGATGCAAAAAGGTGTCCTGCTATAATTCATTATCTGGGTGAAGAAAGGCCTTGGAGAGGTGGAAATACGCATAAATATCGTGATGATTATAGGAAATATTTGTTTATGACTGTTTGGCGCAATACGCCTGATGAAACGGGATGGCATTTATATTTTGTGTGCTGGAGAATTTTTAATTTTTTTACTAAACCTTTTCCATTTGTGAGATATAAGATAATTAATTCTCTTATTCCAGCATTTATGAAATTTAGAAAATCAAAATTAAACAAAAAAAAATTATAGATTGTTTATTTATGTTAAGAAGGTGCTTGGTATGAAACATGTATTTATTGTTGGAGCTAGAGGTTATCATTATAATTATGGTGGCTGGGAAACTTTTGTAAGCAATTTAGTAGATCATTATGATGATAAGAATACTAAATTTTATATAAGTATGTATACCGATGATGAGTCTTTAAAAGAATATTCAGTAAGTGATAATATCACAGTCACGCCAATTTATGTAAAAAATAGAGGTAGTATAAAGATGTTTATATATTCTTTAAAGGCTTATAAGTATTATTTGAAATTTATAGGTGATAATAGACTTAAAAATTCTTATATTTATGTGTTGGGTTTAAAATTATTTAATTATTTATGGTTAAAAGAAAAAGTAGCAAAAAAACTTGGAACAAAAGTTTTTGTAAATCCAGATGGTTTGGAATGGATGAGGAGTAAATGGAGTTATCCTATTAAAAAATTCTTTTTGCTTAGTGAAAGATTGATGCTTAAACACTGCGATAAAATAATATGTGATGGGCTTGGCATTCAAGAGTATGTTAATAATAAATATCCTAAGTTAAAAGATAAGACCGTTTATATTGCATATGGTTATGAAGACATTGACTTATCTAAAGTTAATGAAAAAATTATTTTGGATGAATATGGATTATCTACTAATGATTATTGTTTAATGGTCGGTAGGTGCGTTCCAGAAAATAATTATGAGCTTGTAATAAAAGACTTTATGAATAGTAATTTATCTAAGAAATTAGTTATTGTTACCAATTTGTCTAGTAGTTCTTATTATGATGAAATTCGTAAGAACACTTTATGTGATAATGATGATAGGATAATTTTTATTGATGGAGTTTATGATAAAGAAGAGCTAGCAGTTATTCGAAAGAATGCGTATTTATATATTCATGGGCATTCTGTCGGCGGGACCAATCCTAGTTTGATAGAGGCTTTATCTTTAACAGATTTGAATATTCTTTATGATGTTTGTTTTAATAAAGATATTGGGCTTGACACTTGTTTGTATTTTAAGGATAGCGGTTCTTTAACAAAACTTTTAAATGATGAAGAATTTTTAAATAAGCAGAAGAAGCTTGGCATTTTTGCTAAAAAGCGAGTTCGTGATAATTTTACTTGGAGTATAATTATAGATAAGTATAAAAAAATATTTAAGTAGGTGGTTACTGTGAATAATAAAAAAGAAGGATTTTTGTATAGAAAGGTTTTTTCTAAATTTGGAAAATTTTTCTATTTAGTTAAAAAAAGTGTATATTTTGCTTGGTATCGGCATCATTTTTTGATTCCGCCTAGAGTACTTTTAAAATATATTAAGTCTTTTTTTGCTGTTTTAAAACGTGGAAATAATGCTTCTAATTTATTTGTTAACCAAAAGGCTTATTTAAATTGGTTTTTTGAAAATAATAAGGATATAAATCATGAACAATTTAAGTATAATCCTTTGATAAGCTTTATTGTTCCCACTTATAATGTTTCTAGGAAATATTTAAGTGAATGTTTAGACAGTCTTCTTAATCAAACATATTCAAATTTTGAAATATGTATTGCTGACGATAATTCAACATTAGCCGAAACTATAGAAACTTTAAAGGAATATGAGAAGAAAGATTCTAGAATAAAGGTAGTTTATAGGCAAGAAAATGGAATGATTTCTAAGGCGAGTAACACTGCTATGGGCATTGCTAAAGGTGAATTTATTGTATTAGTTGATAATGATGATGCTATTGAAAAAGAGGCGTTATATTATATTGTTGATGTTTTAAATAAAGATAATTCTATTGATATGATTTATACAGATGAAGATAAAATAGATTTTAAGGGAAGATATATGGAACCTCATTTCAAAGCAGATTTTTCTCCTGAAACACTGATGAGCGTTAATTATATTTGCCATTTATGCTGTTTAAGAAAGAGCATTGTAGATGAAATAGGCGGCTTTAGAAGTCAATATGATGGTTCACAGGATTATGATTTGTTTTTAAGATTTACGGAAAAGACGGATAGGATTTATCATATTGATAAAGTTTTATACCACTGGAGACAAACCGCTACTAGTACAGCTGGTTATTTAGGCAATAAAAGCTATGCATATGTTGCTGGCAAAAAGGCTTTAGAGGATGCTTTAAAAAGACGTAATTTAAAGGGAAAAGTTTTAGAAAATCCTAGGGTTAGTACTTATTTGGTAAAATATGAAAATGATAATGAACTTGTTAGTATAATTATTCCGATGAAAGATAAAGCTAACGTTACTAAAAGATGCATTGATAGTTTATATGATAAGTGTACATATAAAAATTTTGAAATTATATTAGTAGATAATAATAGTATAGAAAAAGAAACCTTTGATATGATCAATTATTATAAAAACAAGTATGATAATTTTAAAAGCATAAGGTTAGAGTGTGAATTTAATTATGCTTATATTAATAATGAGGCTGTTAAAGAAGCTTCTGGAAAGTATCTTTTATTTTTAAATAATGATACTGAAGTTATAACGCCTGATTTTATTGAATGGATGCTTGGATATGCTAGAATTGATCATATCGGGTGCGTCGGCATTAAATTATTATTTCCTGATAAGCTAGTTCAGCATGCTGGCGTTGTTTTAGGATATGGCGGTGTTGCTGGACATATTTATGTTGCTTCTTCTTATAACGATAATGGTTTATTTGGTAGGCTTGTTATGCCATATAATTATACGGCAGTAACTGCTGCATGTATGATGGTTAAAAAGGAAAAATTTGATATGGTTTCTGGTTTTGATGAAAATTTAAAGGTTGCTTTGAATGACGTTGATTTAAATTTGAAAATGCTTAAAGAAGAATTTTATAATGTTTGTTTGTCTAATGTTGAAATGTTTCATTATGAAAGCAAGAGTAGGGGATATGAAGCTAGTCATGAAAAGCATAATAGATTTTTAGCTGAACAGGAATATATGAAAAAAAAGTGGGGCAAACTATTAGAAAAAGATAAATATTTTAGTGAAAACAATTTATAGTTTTGCTTTTTTCTTTTTTTGTGATATTATTATATTTAGTTTATAAAATGAAGTTAGTTACATGAGGTTGGTTATGAAAAAAAGAATTATAAAATTTTGCTTTTACATTTTTATTTTTGTATTTATTTTTGTTTGCTATAGATCATTATCCATGGGAAAAGTTGATAATAAAAAGCATTTTGAACAAATTAAAACTTATGATGGTCTTTTTAATAGTACTCATGAGCTTAAAAATGTTACTTTTAATAAGGTAATTGTAGTCGGCGATTCGAGGATGGAATTTCTTAATAATCGCGGTAGTGAAATTAATATTCCAGTGAATTTTAATTTTATTGCTTTGAGCGGTACTAGAATTGATTGGCTTACAAATACGGCAATTAATGTTTTATCAGATAAGCTTGATAAAATGGATAGCAATTATAAATATCATGTTATTTTTAATATGGGCGTGAATGATTTAGAATTTTCTGATGATGCGAAATATTATGCGACTGAGTATTATAATATTTACTATAATTTAGCCAGCAAATATAAAGAAATTAACTTTTATTTGTTATCTGTAAATCCAATTAATGAGGAAAAAATTTATCAATGTTTTAAGCAGAGCGGTAGAACAAATCAGGAAATAATTGATTTTAATAATACTACTATTAATCTTCTTAATGGCAGTGACTTAGATAATATGCATTATTGTGATTCTTATCATAATATTGACTTTGGTATGCCAGATGGTCTTCATTACGATAAAGATACTGATCAAAGAATTGTTAATTTTATTGCTAATAAATGTATTGTTTATGAATAAAAGAGGGAAATCCCTCTTTTAATTTTCACCTTCTTCTAACATATTAGTAATAAATATTCCATAACCTTTATTGGTATCGTTTACGACAACGTGCGTTACTGCACCTAATATATAATTATCTCTTATTATAGGTGAACCGCTCATTCCCTGAATAATACCGCCTGTTTCATTAATTAGACTTTTATCTGTTATTTGAAAAATGAAGTTTTTGTTTTTTTGCTTAAGATCTAATATTTGAATTATTTCGATGTCATACTCTTTTATTTCGTTATTATTTAGGACAGTTAGTATTTTTGCAGGGCCTTGGGTTATTTCTTCAGGCTTTGCAACTATGTATTCTTTTTTATTTGGAATGTTTTCGGTATATTTTCCAAATATTCCTTGAGTGGTATTTTCTTCTGCTATTCCTTTTACTTTATCTTCATCATATTTTACTTGTTTTTCTCCTGGATTGCCATTGCTGCTGGGTATTATTCCGGTAACATTTGATTCAAATATTTTTCCGTCTTTTATTTCAAATATTTTTTCGGTTGATTGGTCTTGTATCTCGTGTCCTAGAGCACCAAATGTTTTTGATTCTGGATCTATATAGGTTAAAGTGCCGATTCCCGTGATACTGTCTTTTACGAACAACCCAGTTTTGTATATATTGCTTTCATCTTTATATAATTTTAGTTTTGTGTTTTTGCTGCGCTTATTTCTTTCATATTCGATATTTATTTCTTCATTTTTTGCTTCATTTATTTGGGCGGCCATTTCTTCGATGTTTGATACTTCATTATTATTAATTTTAGTTATAATGTCACCAGTTTTAAGGCCGGCATCTTTTGCTGGATAATTGTTTTCAATTTTGTAAGTTCCAACAATGAGGATTCCTTTCGAATTTAATTTTATTCCGATATTTTCGCCACCAGCTATTATTTTGTTTGAATATGCTAAGGTATTTTGTGGAATAATAAAATATGATAGAAGAAGTAGGTAGACTAGTTTTTTAATTTTTTTAAAAAACAAAATATCATCTCCTATTTTAAAAATCAGACTACATTATTATCATGGCTTTATAGTGTTAGTTTAGAAGTAGGAATTAATGCCAAAAATAAAAACACTTACTAGTGTTTAAATATATACAAATAGTCCAGCAATAAAGAAAGCAATAATACCTATAAGCATGATCCAAATGGCTATTTTTTGTACTATGGGATTCATTTTATTCACCTCTATATAATTATAATATATTTTTAATTTTTTTGGAATATAAATGTTTAAAAAACATATAATTTGATGAGGGATAAATATGAAAAAATACATGGACAAGTTACGAAGTAAGATATATTTTAATAAAAATCTTTTTGTTTTTTTACTAGTTTTAGTTTTAGTTGGGGTAGGGGCAGGCGCATTGCTTTCACTTATACTTAGTGATAGTGATAAGAAATTGGTTTCAGATTATCTTAATCAGTTTATGGTTAGTGTTTCTAATAAAAATTTTAATTTTAACGTTTCTTTTTTTAATACATTAATTTTTACATTAGGCTATGCATTAATAATATGGGTTTTCGGGATTTCTATTGTTGGCATTCTGTTTGTAATCCCTTTTTTATTTATAAAGTCTTTTGTATTAGGATTTAGTGTAGGTAGTATTTTACTTAATTTTAAATTTAGGGGAATATTAATTTCTTTAATATATATTATTCCTCATCATGTGATTAATATTTTAATATATATTTTGATTTCAGCTTATTCAATTATGATTTCTTATAGATTATTTGATAGTATGAAAGGAAAGAAAAAGTTTGACTTTAAGCTTTTTATGAATAAATATTTTTTTATTTTAATCTTTTCATTAATTATTTTGTTTTTTAGTTCATTATATGAAGTTTTTGTTCTTCCACAAATAATGAGTTTTGTAGTTAATTTAATAAAATGATAGATTTTCTGTCGTTTTTTTTGTATAATATCTTCGGAGGAATTTATATGGCAAAAGTAGTTGTTGGTATGAGTGGTGGTGTTGATAGTAGCGTTGCTGCTATTAAACTATTGAATGAAGGCTACGAAGTAGTCGGTCTTTTTATGCGTAATTGGGATAGTACCATAAATAATGATATACTTGGAAATCCAAATGATTTAAATGATATATGTCCTCAGGAAAAAGATTATAATGATGCTTTAAGCGTTTGTAATAAACTTAATATCCCGCTTTATAGAATAGATTTTGTAAAGGAATATTGGGATTATGTGTTTACTTATTTTTTGGATGAACTTAAAAAGGGGAGAACGCCTAATCCTGATATTATGTGCAATAAATATATTAAGTTTGATATGTTTGCAAAAAAAGCCAAAGAACTAGGGGCTGATTTTATAGCTACGGGTCATTATGCGCGAATTAAGGATGGTAAATTATTAAGGGGAATTGACTCTAACAAAGATCAAACTTATTTTTTATCACAGGTTTCTAAAGAACAGTTTTCAAATGTTTTGTTTCCAATTGGCGATATGACTAAGAATGAAGTTAGAAAAATTGCTGATGAATATGATCTTATTACTGCTTCTAAAAAAGATTCAACAGGTATATGTTTTATTGGAGAACGTAATTTTAAAGAATTTTTAACTAATTATTTGCCTAATAATCCTGGTAATATTGTAAATATAGATACAAATGAAATTTTAGGAAAACATAGTGGCCTTATGTATTATACAATTGGTCAAAGGCGTGGACTTAACATTGGCGGAACTAAAGAAAGAATGTTTGTTGTTTCTAAAGATTTAAAAGATAATATATTATATGTTGCAGCTGGAGATGAAAATAAGTATTTGCTTAGTTATGCTTGTGAAATTGAGGACGTTAATCTTCTTGATGATTTACCTACTAAATGTACTGCTAAATTTAGATATAGACAAAAAGATAATGATGTTTTTACTGAAAGACTTGCTAACGGCAATTTACTTATAAAATATTCTCAAGGTGTAAAAGCGGTTACCGAAGGCCAGGCCTGCGTTTTGTATGATGGTGATGAGTGTTTGGGCGGTGGAATTATTAAAACTATTTTTAAAGAAAAATAGTTTTAATAATTTTTACAATCTTAATTTTTGAATTTACATTTTACTTTACATTTTACTTGACATTTTTTCTTTGTTTATATAAAATTATAGTAGGAGGGTAGAGGTAAATGGAAAGGTTAAATGAAATTTTAAGAGAATTAGGTATTTCAAAGGTTAAACTAGCCAAATGTTTAGGCGTATCTAGACAAATGATATATAATTATTTAGAACTTGATGACCTTAATAAATGGCCAAAAGATAAAAAAGTTATTTTATTAAATATATTAGGAATCAAAACACCTGAGGAACTACTTAATATTAAAGTTGATACTGATTATATTATGGATGTTGAAATGCGCATTAATAGTTTATTTGATAATTCTAGTAAAAGTGATGTCTCTGCTGATAATGCTATTTTTAGTGGCTTAGGAATAAAACAAAAAGATTTACTTCATAATATTATTAGTGAGGTTAAAGAACGACTTGAAGATGAGCAGGATGATTCAGCATATAATTCTATGCTTTATTTATATCATTATTTACAAACTATGGAGAGTTCTAAGGAGTTAAAATATATTTTAGCTTATATGTCTAAGGCAGCAGGTTATACAAAACCATACGAATTTGCTTTTGACGAGACTGATCAGTTTATTTTTGAAAGTATCTTATTTTCGGCCATGTCTTTATATAATAGCGGCACAGCTAGCAAGTCAAAAATTGCAGCCACACATAAACGTTTTGTAGACCAAATTGAGCAAAAACTAGAAGAAAAAATGAGTCGTACGTTAGAAATTAATTCTGCTAAGGTTCAAGCAATGAGGGAACTTGGGTATACTGAAATAAATGAGGATAATGCAGCTGAGATTTTAGCTAAAATTGTCGAAATCCAATCCAGAAAAGTAAATGGATAAAAATCCTATAATATATATTATGTTAACTTCTATGTTTTAAATATTTTGTGGGCGCTTCTCTGCTCACTTTTTTTATTTACTACTTCTTTTCATATTTATATATTTTATTAAAATGCGTCATAGACTGATAAAATTAAATTTTAATACTAATACATATATTCAATTTATTATTTTTATTAATATTATAATGTTTTATATGTTTTTCATATATAATACTTCCCCTATTTTACTTTTTATATGAAGGTAGTAGATGGGCGATGCATTTTAAGCAATCGAGAAACGATTAGGTGTATATTTATTTGCCTTAATTTAAAATATAATTGTTTTTATATTATTATATATTTTTTGTTTTTAATTAAAATATAGTATAATTTATTTGCAATATGGTGGGTGCTTTGAAGTCTCTACCCTATTTTATTTAAAGAGGGGATTTAAGTATATTTTATTATTAATTGAGCTTAATGATTCTAGTCACAATGATATTCAAAGAAGAAAGCGTGATATTAAGGTTCGCGAGATTTGTGAAAAAGCTGGAATTAGGATAATTACTTTTTATACTAATAGGCTAATGATGAGGAATTTATAATAAAATGCATTACTGAATGTTTAAATGATAAATTTAATTTATAGGCATTTTCTTATTTCATTAGATTAATGCTTATATACATGAAAACAGTTCCTATTATGAAGAAAACTATTGTTTTCTTTTTTTCTTTGTATTTTAAGGATTTCGGTAATAATTCAATTAATGATAGATAACTCATTATTCCAGTTATTATTCCTAAAATAAGGCCTATTATTTTATTTACAAATATCCCTTTTAAAAATAAAATGGCAAATATTGCTCCAAGGGGTTCTGATAGTGCGGAAATCAGTGTAAGTAAAATGCCTTTTCTTTTATTTTTTGATCCATAATATATTGGTATCATTATGCTTATTCCTTCTGGTATATTATGTAATGCAATAGCTATGGCCATTGATAGACCTAATTTAATATTTATTGATGCTGATAGATATGTTACAATTCCTTCTGGGATATTATGAGCGATTATAGCAAATAGCGAAAGAACCCCTACTCTATACAATTCGTTACCATTTTTGTTTAAAAGTTTATCAATAATGAACGGAATTAACATCCCGACTATTATTGATGTTATTAAATATATGAATAATAAGTTTTTATCATATGTTTTGCTTAATAAGCTAATACTTTCTGGTATTAAATCCATAATAGACATGCATAACATTACGCCTGCGGCAAATGCCAATGAATACTTTATTAGTTTTTCTTCATCTATTTTTATATAAATAAATAAGATTCCTATTAAAGTTGATAGTCCGGCTATAATTGATAGTATAAGTGGAAAATAGTTCATATACTCACCTATTTTAGATTATGACGCAAAATAAAAAGTATGTTATACATACTTTTTATATAGTAACTATTTCTAATAATAATCCTGATATTACCCCTATCATGTATAATATGCTTATAATTTTGATGTTTTCTTTTAAATTTTCATTTGATTTAAATAAAATGATAAGTGCTACTCCACTATTGGTGAGTAATCCGGCAATACTTTGAGCTAATGTTAATACGTTATTTAAATATAATTCGGTTATTATGACGCTGGCACCGCAGTTTGGTATTAATCCTATTAGACTTGAAATAAATGGAGTTAATATATTATTATGATTGAAAATAGTTTTTATGCTGTCTTCCCCAATATAATAGAAACAAGCATTTAAAATAAAGGTTATTATTAGTATAAAAACTGTTGTTTTTATTGTATGTGTGGCTGCAGATTTTATAAAATTGTTTTCACAATCACAGTGATCGTGTTTACATATATTATAGTTTTCTTTTTGTTTATTTTTTATAAATAGATCTATTATAAATCCACTTAGCATTCCGATGATAATCTTTATTGTAATAATTAGTAATATATCTTTAATTGGAGCTTTTTCAGCCATCATTATTAGAAGCATTTCGTCACTTGTTGATAAATATATTGAAATAAGGGTTCCGAGGCTTATTATTCTTGTCACGTATAAATTGGTAGCCATGACGGAGAAACCGCATTGTGGTATGACGCCTAGTATACTACCTAAAATTGGCCCAAATTTTCCTGCTTTTTTTATTATGCTTGTACTTTTGTGATTTATTTTGTGCTCGGTATATTCGATAATTAAAAATGCAATAAATAAAAATGGAATTATCTTTAGTATGTCTATTATGGTATCGTTTATTATTTCTAACATTATTTCACGTCCTTTAATACTTTTATATTATACCATATTTTTTATGTTATTTTCCGTGGGGATGGTATTGTTCATAATTTTTTTGTAATTTTTCGTTTGTAATGTGAGTGTATATTTGTGTTGATGATATATCACTGTGCCCCAGAAGCTCTTGAATACTTCTTAAATCTGCCCCATGTTTTAAGAGATGCGTTGCAAATGAATGCCTCAGAGTATGTGGCGAAAATTCTGTTTTTATATTTTTTTCGTTGGCTATTTTTTTTATTATTTTGAAAAATCCTTGCCTAGTCATTTTGTTTCCGTGATTATTTAAAAATAAGTAGTCATTTTCTCCATGTTTAAATAGTTCTTTTCTGTGATTTTCTACATATATTTTTATAGCGTCTGTAGCGTAATCGTTTAGTGGCACTATTCTTTCTTTAGCTCCTTTACCAAATATTCTAACAGCTTCATTTTCTAAATCTACATCATTTACTTTTAAATTTATTAGCTCACTTACTCTGAGACCACTACTATACATCAATTCTAGCATGGCTTTATTTCTATAATCAAAGTTATCATTTAGTTTTATGTCTAGTAGTTTATTAATTTCTTCTTCATTTAATACTTTTGGAAGCGATTTTTTTATTTTTGGGTTAGTAATAGTTTCCATTATATTTTTGTCAATTTCTTTATTTAGTTTTAGGTATTTATAAAAACTTTTTAGTGTACTGATATTTCTAGAGACACTTCTAGTGTCAAGACTTTCATTTAAATATTTTATATAATTTTCTATGTCGTTTTTGTTAAGAATCATTTTATTGCCCGAAAAATTTTTAAATTTGTTTAAATCTTTTTCATATGAGGTTATGGTATTAGTGCTATATTTTTTTTCAAATAGTAAATAGTTTATAAATTTTTCTATGTACTTTTCCACGTGCATCACCTATTTTATTTTATCAAATCTTTTCCTTTAAATAAAGTTTTTTATACTTTGTGATATAATATTTTATGGGTGATATTTATGAGACCTCTTGCAGATACGTTAAGACCACAAAAACTTGATGACGTGGTTGGTCAAAAACATTTAATTGGTAATGGAAAAATTATTAGAAATTTAGTCAATAATGGTAAACTTTTTTCTATGGTTTTGTATGGGCCCTGTGGTACTGGAAAGACTACTCTTGCTTATGCGATTGTAAATGAGCTTGGGCTAAAATATGAGTTTTTAAATGCTGTTATTAATAGTAAAAAAGACTTAGATGAGGTTATTTCTAAAGCTAAGGATAACGATGGTTTAGTTCTTATTATGGACGAAATTCACCGTTTAAATAAGGATAAACAAGATTTACTACTTCCCTATTTGGAAAATGGAATAATTACTTTAATTGGTCTTACGACTGCTAATCCTTATCATTCAATTAATCCGGCTATTAGAAGTAGATGTCAATTATTTGAAGTAAAGCTTCTTTCTCTTGGTGATATTATTATGGCTTTAAAAAATGCTACTAGTAGCTTAAAAAATATTAAAATTAGCGATGAGTCTATTAATTATATTGCTTCATTAGCTGGCGGTGATTTAAGGTATGCGTATAATTTTTTAGAAGTAGCTTATTATGCTTCTGATGATCATAATATAACTTTAGATATTTTAAAAACTATAAATAATAAGCCAAGCTTATATATTGATAAAAATGATGATGGATATTATGATGTTATAAGTGCTTTACAAAAGTCTATTAGGGGCAGTGATGTTAATGCTTCTCTTCATTATTTGGCTAGATTACTTGTGGCAGAGGATCTTGATATTATTTTCCGAAGACTTTCAGTAATTGCTTATGAAGATATTGGTCTTGCTAATCCGGCGATAGGCCCTAGACTGGAGGCTGCTATTAAAGCTGCTGAAAGAGTTGGTCTTCCTGAAGCTAGGATTCCTCTTGGCGAAATTGTTGTTGATATGGCTTTATCCCCTAAAAGTAATAGTAGTTATATGGCGCTTTCTTCGGCTATTAATGATGTTGAGATGGGTAATGTTGGGAAAGTTCCTAATCATTTGAAGACAAATTCTAAGGATTATAAATATCCTCATAATTATAAGGGTAGTTTTGTTAAGCAACAATATCTTCCAGATAATTTGATTGGGAGGAAGTATTATACTCCTAAACTTACTAGCAAATATGAAATGAATTTAAAAACTATTTATGATAAAATTAATAGTAATTTGTAATATAAAAAAGTATATTTGATATACTTTTTTATGCTTTTAGAATGAATAATTCTAGAGCTAAGTCTTTATTTACTTTTCCTGTTTTAATGTCTAAATCCATTTTTGCCAAATTATCTATAAATTCTAATAATGTTTTTGAGCTATATTCGCGACTATTTTGAATGGCTAGTTTTACTCTATATGGGTGTATTTGGAGGGTACTTGCTATATCTTTTTCGCTATATCCTTTTTGCATAAGTTTTTTTGATTGGTACATTATTCTAAATTGGTTTGCAAGCATTATTATAATTTTCAAAGGTTCTTCATTTATTTTTAGCATGTCATGGTATATTTCTATAGCTTTTTCTTTGTCTTTTCTTACTATACTGTCAATTAGTTTAAAGATATCTATTTCAATTGTTTTGCTTGTTATATTTAATATATCTTGCTTGGTTATATTTTTGTCTTCACCTTTGTATAGTTTTATTTTATTTATTTCGTTTTTGATTATTAGAGGATTATTGCCTACTCTATCTAGTAGTAATTTTGTGCATGCATAATCTATATTATAATTTTTAAGTAGTTCTTTCACTAAACTATCGGTATTTATTTCACTATTAAATTCTAGTATTTTACCGGTTTTGACAATTAACTTGGTTATTTTTTTTCTGGAATCTATTTTTTCATTATGTACGATGAATATTAGGGTTGTTTCGGGATTTATATTGTTTAAATATTTTTCGATTATTTCGCTATCTTTATTAGTTTGCCCAGTGAACATTAGGGCATTTTCGGCTATAACAAATTTAGAATTATCAAATAATGAGTATGTTTCACAGTCATCAATAACGTCTTTTATATTTGCGGTTGTAAGGTCATATTTACTAATATTTAATTTATCTACTTTGTTTGTTATTTTTTTTACTTCGTTATCTATTTCGAAATCTGCTTTTCCGTATAGTAAATATACCATTTTTATCACCGATTATATTATATCAAAAAAATTATTAAAAAAAAACTTATACCGTTTTTTTGGGATAAGTTTTAATTTTTATTTGTTGTTTTATGTTTTGTGCTTTAAATTGCGCGAAATTGCCATTTGCCTTATATATCCTTCCAGATGGTTTTCCTAGAGTAAATGGCCTCATTCTTGTTAATTGATTTTTTAATGTTGTTTCATTAGTATATATGTCAGCTAGGTGAATAATGTTTGGTTTATTTTCTATTATAAATTTATCTAATTCCTCTTGTTTATCTTTATCTAAATGGTCAATATTTTTAATATATGAATAAAATTTTTCGCATGTTTTATAGTCATAACGATCATTTAAAATATAAGATTGTAGTGCTTCTCTTGCAGTTTTTACATATTCTATTATGCTATTCATGATACTCCCCCCATTCATGAACATTAATATTATAGACTTATTTTATTTTATTGTCAAACTTTTGTTTCTCCTTTTTTTCCATTTGGTTTTGTCTTTTTTATAGATAGCAATAACATGAGAACTGTTTGCATGTTTTTCATTAAATAATTTTTTATATTTATTATTATTTATTATGCCAAATTCGCTTTTTAAAGAGATTACTTTAGCTGTATCTTCTACTGAACATTTTTCAAGTATTGTTTCTATTTCGTCATCGGTTGTATTTTGATATATGCCGTATGATACGGCAATTATTCCGTCTATTATGGGTGACAAAATTTTGATTACTGATGGGTGGCATTTGTCTTTTTCTGATATAGGGTGGCCTATTGATTCATATGGTATGCTTTTGGCATATTCTATTGTAAACGGAATTTTTTTGTTTTTTTCAGTTAAATCATCGTACAAGCTTTCTTTATGTGGAATTTTTATTAGTAATCCATTTTGAACTAGATATACTCTTGTAGTTCCAATTTGACATATATAATAGTTTTCTTTTGTTATAATGATTACAGATGCGGAGGTTTCTGTATTCTCGTTGTTTTCCTTGTTTTTCTCACCAATTTGATAGTTTATTAGTTTTATAGCGTTTTCTAAGTCTTCTTTAAAACTTTCACTGTATGGGTTAGATTTCCAAAACCATTCATTCATATATTCACAGAACAAGTAGGCTGCATTTTCATTTTCTATGCATCCTGTTCCGTCAGCAATGATAATCATTTTTACGCCATGGTATTTTAAATGTTTTTTTATTATAGCTGTGCCTCCGATATTACTTGATATACCTAAGCCAATTGCTTTATCGGTAAAACTATTATCTTTTTTGTTTTCGTTTATAATTTTCGCTAAAAAATCGCTATATATTTGTTTGCTTGATGGCCAGGTGCTTAGTGATATATCTTCTTTATAGTAGGTTTGATAAGCCATTAGAACTTTTTTTATTATTTCATTTTTTTCTATTATTTTTTGTTCTCTTTTATTATATATGGTTGTTATAAGACTTATAATATCTTCTTTTGTTTTACAGTTAAAAGCTTTAAAAAGGTTGGCAAGTGATTTTATGTTTTCTACTTTGTATTCTTTTATTTTTCTATATGTTGTAACATCATTTATTATATACCTTGCGCCACCTTTTCTTGTAACAAACTCTAAATGTTTATATACTGGCAGATCTTCATTGAATAGAATATTTATTAAAAAAGATATTGGGTTATATGAGTTTAGATTTCCTTGCTTTTTTTCTACGCTATCTGTTGTTGCTATAATGGCATATATTATTGATGATATTTCATCTTCGTCAGTTAATTTTATATATATATCATTTTTTTTCATATTGATACCTCTTTTAAGTATCAATATTATACATTTAAAAAGAATAGAAAATCAAGTCTATTCTTCAAACTGAGCATTATATAGTTTTGCGTAAAATCCATTTTGTTTCATAAGTTGTTTGTGAGTGCCCTGCTCTATTATGTTTCCGTTATTCATAACTAGTATTAAATCGGCGTTTTTGATGGTGGAAAGACGATGGGCAATTATGAAAGAGGTTTTTCCTTTTGTTAATTTATCCATTGCTTCAGCTACTAATTCTTCTGTTCTGGTGTCTACATTTGAGGTTGCTTCGTCTAGTATTAAAAATGGTGAGTCTTCAATCATTCCTCTTGCGATGGTTAGCAATTGTCTTTGACCGGCGGAAATACTATCACTTTCGGATAATTTTGTTTCATATCCGTTATTTAGTGTTTTAATGAAATGATCTAGTCCAACTTCTTTACATACTCTTATTACTTCTTTATTTGTGACATTTTTTCTATTGAAAATTATATTTTCTTTTATTGTTCCGTCAAATAGCCAGGTGTCTTGAAGCACCATGGTAAATAATTCGTGTATATTCTCTCTTGATAGTTTTTTAGTGGAAATTCCGTCTATTTTTATGTCACCGCTATTTATTTCATAAAATTTCATTAGAAGGTTTACCATTGTGGTTTTTCCAGCGCCAGTTGGGCCGACTATGGCTATTTTTTCTCCTGGTTTAGCTTGTGCGGTAAAGTTTTTGATTGTAGGATTATCGTTTCCATCATATTTGAATGTAACGTTTTCAAATGAAATGTTTCCTTTGATTTTGTTTTTTTCTAGCCTTATTTGTTCTGTTTCTCTGGACATTTCTCCTTCTTCAAGGAACTCAAAAACGCGTTCTGATGCGGCAGCAGCAGATTGCACCATTGTCATTGCTTGGGCAATTTGTGAAAGTGGTGATGTAAATAGTCTAACATATGTAATAAAAGCAACTATTACGCCAAATGTTATTATATTGTTCATTGTAAGCAGTGCTCCAACAATGCATACAGCAACATATCCAAGATTTCCTATAAACATCATTATTGGTTGCATTAGTCCAGAAATGAATTGACTTTTTTTATTACTTTCACATACTTTTTCATTGTAATCGTTAAATTTTTTGTTAGCTTCTTCTTTTCCGTTATAAGCTTTTACGACATTTAGGCCGGAATAGATTTCTTCAATATGGCCATTTAGGTTTCCTAATTCTCTCTGTCTTGCTTCGAAATATTTTTGGGAATTTTTAAGTATGAATATCATGCCTATAAAGCCTATAAAACTTGATAATATGGCTGTTGTAGCCATTATCCAGTTTGTTATAAACATCATAATTATTGTTCCTAAAAATAAAGTTATATTGCTTACTAGCGATGTTAATGATTGATTCGTTGTTTGGGCGATTGTGTCTACATCGTTTGTTACTATAGATAAAATGTCTCCACTTAAATGTTTATCAAAATATTTTAATGGTAGTTTATTTATTTTTTTTGATATTCTTTTACGTAAATTATTGGCAAAGTTGTTTGATATTGTGCTCATGATAATAGATTGGATGTATGTGAAGCTTGCACTAAAAATGTATAGACATAATAGGAATAAGGCAATCTTCTTGATTTTTTTTATATCCATATTTGGCTTTATAGCTTTTTGTATTGATTTTGGCATTATATCAATTTTTTTATATAGTTCTTCTGGCTTTTCATTGATTGAGCTATTACTTAGTATTTTTAAAAAAATGTATTGATCGCTTTTAGAAATTTTAATATTTTTTATTTCTAAATCTTCAAAGATTATTTCTTGCATGCTTTTTGATAATTGTATTTTTTTTATGTCTTTATTTATTGACGATAATAGTGTGATTTTTTCTTCTTGTGTTATTTCTATACCGTTATATGTACTTGTTGGAATAATAATTTTTTGAATTTTTTTTGGTAATTTACTTAAAAGGTATAATTTTTTTGTTTCATCTTGTTCACTTTTTATTTTTTCTAATATTTCTTTGAATATTAATTTTTCTTCATTATTAATATTATTTGATAATAAAACTTCTGATATGGTATTTTCATTTAATTTTATATTTAAAATTTGTGGTAATAAATTTTTTATGTTTTCTTCGTTTATATTTTTTGTTGCTTTTTTTGTGATTATTTCCAAGTTGTTTTTATTTATTACTAATCCTTTGGAGATTTCATCTGTTAGTTTTGATAATTTGCTTGGAGCTGTTATTGATAGTACTGAACCTAACGCGGCGAGAGTGATGGTAATTATTAGGAGTATTTTATATTCTTTTAATTCTTTAATTAATTTTGTTACAGCAGTTTTGAAGTCTTTTGCTTTTTCTTTTTTTCTCATAGGTCCGTGTACTGGCATTTGATGTTTTTCGTTTTTAGGCATTTTCAAGTTCCTCCTTTGAAAGCTGTGATAGAGCTATTTGTTTGTATACTTTACAATTTTTTAATAGTTCTTTATGTGTCCCTTTTCCGACGCATTTACCTTTATCTAAAACAATTATTTGGTCAGCATTCATTATGGTTCCTATTCGCTGCGCGACTATTAAACTAGTTGAGTTTTTGGTATATTTTTTTAATTCTTTTCTAAGTGTGGCATCTGTTTTATAATCTAAAGCTGAAAATGAATCATCAAATATATATATTTCTGGGTTTTTAGCGATTGCTCTAGCAATGGCTAATCTTTGTTTTTGACCGCCTGAGATATTTGTTCCACTTTGGGCAATTTGACTATTATATGATTTGTCCATTTTAGTAACAAATTCTGTTCCTTGAGCTACGTCAATGGCTTTTTCGATTTCTTTTTTAGTTATTTTTTTTGTGCTTTTGCCATATGCGACGTTATAGCTTACGCTACCGCTAAACATAACTGCTTTTTGCGGAATATAACCTAGTTTATTCATTAATGTTTCTGTTTCATAATCTTTAACGTTGATATTATCTATTAAAACTTCGCCTTCTGTTGCGTCGTAAAATCTTGGCACTAAATTTATGAGTGTACTTTTTCCAGAACCGGTTGAGCCAATGAATGCTACTGTTTCGCCACCTTTTGCTTTAAATGATATATTTTTTATAACGTATTCATCGGCATCTGGGTATTTAAATGAAACATTTTTGAATTCTACTGTTCCTTTTTCTTCTGTTTTCTCTTTAAAGGTTCCAGGTGTTATGCTTAACTTTGTATCTAATACTTCATTTATTCTGTTTGCAGAAACTTGCGCTCTAGGCAATATCATAAAAATAACTGCAAGCATTAAGAAAGACATAATTACTTGCATTGCATATGAACTAAAGACAATCATGTTACCGAAAATGATTAGTTTGTCACCCATTAGGGCATTTTTAATTAAATATGCTCCTGTGAAATATATAGTTAATGTCACTCCTTGCATAACTAAAAACATGACTGGTGACATTATTGCAAATTTTTTTTGATTATATAGTAGTGTATCTGTAAGTTCATTATTTATTTTGCTAAATTTGTTTTCTTCGTATTTTTCAGCGTTGAAGGCTCTTATTACTCTTATTCCTGATAGATTTTCTCTTGTAATGCCATTTAATTTATCAGTTAATTCTTGAATTTTTTTGAATCTTGGTACTACTATTTTTATTAATATACTTATAACTGTTAGTAGTATAATTATGGCTATTCCTGTTATAGTACTCCACTGCCAGCTTTTGTTTAGTATTTTAGTTACAGCCCAGATAGCGGTTATTGGGGCTTTTATAAGTAGATGAAGTCCCATTCCTATTAGCATTTCTACTTGAGTTACGTCGTTAGTTGTTCGGGTAATTAAGCTGCTTGTTTTAAAATTTTTTATCTCTTGCATTCCTAGGCTTTCAACTTTTTCAAATATTGCTTTTCTTATTTTTTTAGAAAAATCTGATGAAACATTTGCGGCTAAATACCCTGTTATAATTGTACATATTAGGCTTCCTAGAGCACATAATAGCATATATCCTCCATTTATGAGGATGTCTTTCATTTTGCTTCCTTCGGTTTGAACTAATATAGTTATTTCAGACATATAATCTGGCATTTTTAATTCTAACCATACGCTGCTGAAAACAAATAGCACGCATATAATAATATTTAAGTTGTCTTTTTTATTTAAAAATCTAGTCAATTTTATCATTTTATTACTCCTTTACATTTTCCAGTATACTACATTAAGTATAATTTTATTATTCTTTATTATTTTTGTCAATCTTCTTAATAAAAAACGCGCCTTAATTATTGACGCGTTGGGTGATCATTGGAGTGTCCATTGTTATTCTTTCAAATGTGTATCCGCTTTCCTTACCATATTTTATTATTTGTCTTAAAGCGTCTCTTGTGTATGGTTTTATGTCGTGCATTAAGACCATGTTTGCTCTTTCTTTTTTTAGCTGGCTTATAACATTATTATAAACACCACTTGAGGTAGTCGTTCCTCCAGCGTCTCCTGAAGAAATATTCCAGTCGTAGTATTTATATCCTTTTTCTAATACGCTTTGTGTAAGTCTACTCATGATACCTGCTGAGTATCGTTTGCTTACTGTATTTGAGGCTCCTCCTGGGAATCTAATTATCATTGATGTTTGGCCGGTTATTCTTTTTACTCTATCTTGAACTGTTTTTAAATCATTATAGAAGCTATCGTCAGAGGCGTAGACAATACTGTAATCATGGGTGGCTGTATGTAGTGCGACTGTATGCCCTTCATCATATTCTCTTTTTATTAATTCATCTGGGCCTTTGCAGGTGACAAAGAATGTTGCTTTTACTCCTTCTTCTTTTAATATATCTAAAATGATGTTTGTTGTACCGTTGTTTGGCCCGTCGTCGAAGGTTAAGTAAATAGTTCCAGGTTTTCCATCATTTAAAGATGTTTTATTTATAATATTTATATTACGTTTCAATATAGATTCATTCCCTGACTTATCTTTTACTTCATATGTTATTTCATATTTTCCAGCTTTGGCTGTGTTGACTGATCCTGCTGTTTTAATATTTTTTGAAATATCTCCGTCACAGTTGTCTTTTGCTATTGCGCCTTGCTCTTTGTATGTGGTTCCAACGTACAATGTCATGTTATCGCCACCGTTTAAAGCTATTTCTGGTTTTGTCTTATCTTGATATATTATCGTTCTTGTTACTGCTGTTTTATTTCCTGATGAATCTGTTACGCTATAAGTTATTTTATTGTCTTTCTTTTTAATTTTAACTTTCTTTTCTAGATTTTTGTCGTAATTGTCTGTCACAGTAAATCCCTCGTCTTTAAATTCAGTCTCTGGACAAACGTCGAAATTTGTGCCTCCTTTTAAAATTATTTTTGGCTTTTCATTGTCAATTATTTTTATTACACGATTTTTTTTAAATGTAATGCCATTTATTTTTGCGTAATATGTTATTTTATATGTGCCTATCTTTTTATAATTGATGTTATTTTTAATTTTTGCGTTTTTTGTGTAGTTTTTGCCAAAACGCGTGACAATATATCCTGGCTCATTATATTTTTCGCCATAGTTTAATATAATATTACCTTTTTTTAAGCTGAATTTTGCTGGCCAGAAGAAGTATACTAATATTCCTAGTGTGCATAAAAGTATAAATGTTATTAAACCAATAATAATAGCTTTTTTCTTATTCATATATTTACCTCTTACTTCTAAATTTTTACTTCGTTTAATGAGTATTTACATCCACAGTAGTTTTGTCTATATAGTTTATATTCTTTTGATAGTTCATTACTTCTTTTATAACCTTCCTTTTTCTTAAAGTCTGAATAAAGATATTTAATGTCATACTTTTCTTCTAATATTTTCCCAATTTTATTTAATTTTTGTGAATCTTTGTATGGGCTTACTGATAGGGTTGTACAAAAATAATCATAATTTTCTTTTTTTGCTAGTTTTGCTGTTTCTTCTAGCCTTAAATAGAAGCATTTTGTACATCTTTCTCCACCTTCTTTTTCATTTTCTAATCCTATACTAATTTTGTCGAATTTATCGGAGTCATATCCTATTTCTTTTATTTTAATGTTATATTTAGTTTTTTTTATTAATTTTTTTAGGGTATCTAAGCGTTTGTTATATTCTTCTTCTGGATATATATTGGGGTTGTAGTATAAGACTGTAATATTGAAATATGGATATAGTTTTTCAAGTACTGAACTTGAGCATACTCCACAGCAAGCATGTAGCAATAAATTTGGTTTATTTTTTAAATTATTTATAATGTTTTCCATTATTATTTGATAATTTGTTTTCATATTTTCCCTACTTTATGATTAGATTTTCACCAGTCATTTCATTTGGCTTTTCAATTTCTAGTAAATTTAGAATTGTTGGTGCGATATCTGATAGTTTTCCGTTTTTAAGCTTTAATTCTTTTTTGGTTATTATTAGTGGAACTCTATTTAATGAATGGGCTGTAATCATATTCCCATCTTCATCTATCATTTGATCGCAGTTTCCGTGATCTGCGGTTATGATCATTGTCCCATTTATTTCTAATATTTTTTTATATAGTTTACCAATGCATTCATCTACGGTTTCAAGGCCTTTTATAGTGGCTTTTAAATTACCAGTGTGTCCTACCATATCGCCATTTGCAAAATTTAGGATTATTATATCATAGTTTTCAATTATGTTTAATAATTTATTTGTTATTTCTCTTGCACTCATTTCTGGTTTTAGGTCATATGTGGCTACTTTTTGCGATGGTATTAGTATTTGGTCGCAATTTTTTAAGGTTTCTCTGTTTTCGCCATCAAAGAAGTAAGTTACATGCGCATATTTTTCAGTTTCGGCAATTCGTAGCTGTTTTAAATTATTTTCTTCAAATATTTTTCCAAGGTAGTTAACTATTTTTTGGTGTTTGAATAGGTTTTCGCATATTACAGCCTTATCTACTGGCATCATCGTTGCCACTTTTAGATTTTTAAATTTTTTGGTCTCAAATTCTTTAAAGTCTTTATTGGTTATTGCTTGAAATAATTCTCTTATTCTATCTGGTCTAAAATTAAATACTAAGATTCCGTCGTTATCTTTTATTATGCCATTTTCTGCCGAAAACGGAATGATAAATTCATCGGTAATTTTGTTATTATAGTATTCGTTAATTTTTTCTTCGATATTATATGTTTTAGTAATTGTTGTCATTTGGTCGTATGTTTTTTTAATTCTATCCCATCTATTATCACGATCCATTGCATAATATCTTCCGCTTATTGTAGCTATTTTCCCACATTTCGTCTTTTCTATTTTAGATTCAAGTGTTTTGATAAATTTTATAGATTCATTTGGCTTTGTGTCGCGTCCGTCTGTAAAAATATGATAATAAATGTTTATGTTTTTGTTCTTTAGTATGTCGATTAGTCCTAGTAAGTGATCGATATGCGAATGCACTCCCCCATTGCTTAATAGGCCGCATATGTGCAGGTCTGAATTATTATTTATAACGTGTTTTATTAAATCGTTAAGCTCTTTATTTTTTTCTATTTCTTTATTGTTTATGGCTTCTGTAATTATATCTAGTGGCTGTTTTACCATCTGTCCAGTACCTATATTTATGTGTCCGACTTCACTATTTCCCATTTGTTTTTCTGGTAGTCCTACGTATTTTCCACTAGCTTCTAGTAAACAGCTAGGATAATTTTTTAAAAGGTTATTAAAGTTAGGCATATTGGCCATTTTTAAGGCGTTGCCGCGTTCGTTTGTGTTTATTCCAACGCCATCTAATATACATAATAGTAATGGTTTCATATTATCACTCTTTTCTGTATATATTATATCATGATATTATAAAAACTACACAAATTAATGTGTAGTTTTTAGTAGTTGTAAAATGTAATTATCGTGTTCATATCTATTTTAGTTAATAGTAGTAATATTGCCCCAGCGGCTAGAAATGGGCCAAATGGAATTATATGATTCGTATTTTTTTTGAGCATAATTAATGATATTGGAAGACCAATTACTGATCCAACAAAGATGCTTAGTACAGCTATAGGAAATGTTAGGATCATGCCATTTGTGAACATGAGTTTGATGTCGCCGTCGCCCATTGATTCTTTTTTAAATATAAAATTTCCTATTTTTTTTAAAATGAACATAAATATGAATGATAAAGTTCCATTTAATATTGCAATTAGGACTTTATTTAATCCATATATGCAACCGATTTCAGCTAATAAAAGCATTGTAAAAATTAATAAAATGTTATCTGGTATTATCATATATAATATATCGCTTATAGTTAAAATTATGAGCATGGAAATAAACGTTATAGCAATAATTAAATATGGGGTTTGCCCGAAGATAATATATGACATTAAAAATAATAGGCCAGTAATTATTTCAAATGTTATATAGAATGGTGATATTTTTTGACCACAATTTTTACATTTTCCTTTTTGGCATATATAGGAAATTATCGGTATTAATTCATACCAATTTAAGTTATGGTTGCAGTTTGGACAGTGACTTTGGGGATATATTATCGATTCATTTTTTGGTATGCGATATCCCACTACATTGTAAAAGGAACCAAATATAGTTCCTGTTATAAACATAATTAATTCTATCATACTTTTCCCCCTAAGCTTGAATACTACTATACATTGAGAACATTGGCACAACAATTGAAAGTACAATAACTCCAACCATAGCTGTCAGCATAATTATTAGTGCTGGCTCGATAAATGTTTTTATTCTTGTAACTGAGTTTTTGTGCAAGTCTTGATAGTATGTTGATACTTTACGCATCATTTCTGGAAGTTGTCCTGTCTTTTCACCAGTTACTATCATTTCGTAGGCTGGTATAGGAAATGCCCAATGGTCTTTAAAGGCTAATGAAATTGATTTTCCTTTTGAAACGTTGTTTATTGCATCATATATTAACTCTTTATATATTTCATTATTTGTTACTTTATTTAAAATTTCCATGCTGTCTGTTATAAAGACGTTGTGTGCAAGTAATGAGGCAAATGTTTTAGTGAATGTTGTAACTTCATTATAAATAACAACGTTTCCAAATACTGGAAGATGCATAATTATAAGTTGAATAGTTCTTTTAAATGTTTTTACATTTTTATATAGGTAAATGAATAGGAATAGCAATATAATAAAGGCAATACCAATATATATAATGTATTTTTTAAGAAAGTCGCTTAATCCTAGAACTATTTTGGTTATTTGTGGGATAGAAGCATTGTCCATACTGTTATATATATCTACAAATTTTGGAACAACATATAGCATTATGAATGTTCCAACGCCAATTGCTATGACGAAAATGATTGCAGGATACATCATGGCTGTTACCATGGCTTTTCTTGTGGCTTCTATTTCGGTGAAATATTCTTCCATATCGTCTAATGTTTCTGGTAGTTCTCCTGTCATTTCCGCTGTTTTTACCATGTTTATTAGTATTGATGGAAATGTATCGCCTTGCTTGGCTAGTGCTTCACTAAAGCTTAGACCTATTGTTAAATCATATACGATAGTTCTTAAGATTTTTTTGTATTTTGGATTATTGAATTGTTTTACAAGGATGCGGCACGCTTCAGCAAGGGAAATGCCGGCTTTTAGATATGTTGATAGTTGTGCGAGTAAGAATATTAAATCTTTTGTTTTGAATTTTCCTTCTGATTTCCCATGGGAACCATGTAATAAATTAATCCATTTATTTGTTTCGATTTTATATACTTTATTTCCTTCGCTAACTAGAAATGAATGCACTTCTACTTTCGAAAATGCGTTAAAATAACCTTTGACTACTTTGCCATCTGGATCTTTTATTAAATATTCATATGCTTGTTTTGTTTTTGATTTAATTGCGTCTGGTCCATTGAAGTTAATTTTTAATTCTGGCAAGTTTATATCTTTTTTAGCTCCTAAATCTTTATTTAAAAAGGCAAAAATTGATTTTAAAGGTGATGGTTTCTTAGGCTTATCTTTATCTAATAAACTATCACTGTCGATATTTTTCTCTCTTAATTTATTATTTCTATTTCTTATTTTTTCTTCTTTATTTTCTCTTATTGCAGCTTGTTTTTTGCTTTCTATTAATAAGTCATTGCTGCTGGTTTCTTTTGCTTTATTTCTTATAAAAATGTTTTTAAGGCCAAGGATTGAATATTTTAAAATTTGAATAATTAGTCCTGGCAATCTTAATATTCCTAGGAAGAAATACTTTATGAAACTAATTATAAACGTTAAAATAGCTATAAGCCCATGATATACATATATGCATGGTTTAAATATAATGGTTAGACTCATATAAGCACCTTCCTATTCTTTACTTTTTTATTATATCATATTTGTAATTAAAAATAAAACTTTTTTTAATATAATCATATAATAGTTTAGAAAGGAAGTTATAATATGAATTATTATTATCCTTATTATGTTAATCCCGTTAGTATAGGTCGTCCTAGCTTGTTTTATTCACTTTTTAATCGTGGTGGTTTTTCGCTTAACACTTTGCTTAATGGTGCTCAGCGAGCATTAGGCCTTGTTAATCAAGCCCTTCCGATAATTAAAGAAGCGGCTCCAATGATGAGAAATGCTCGAACTATGTTTAAGGTCATGAATGAGTTTAAGAAGATTGATTCTCCTATTAATACTAATACTCAAACTATTTCTGAAGAGAAACCGCTTTATTCTGATAATGGGTCTGGCCCTACTTTTTTTGCATAAGAAAACTACAATTATGATGTAGTTTTTTGATATTTAAAGTATAAAATTGTGTATTTTCTTTTGTCAAAAATGTCTTTTTCTAAATCTATATTATAGTTTTTATTTATTAAAAATTCTTTTAGTTCATTTATGTCTGTGTGTGTTACTATAATTAAATCGTTTGTTAATTGAAGATTTAATATATTCTTTATTGTTTTTGTTCCCATGCCTGATATTACGATAATTTCATCATTTAGATTTATACCGTTTAACCCGTCATTTACTTTTGTTTTTATATTTGCATCATATTTTTTTATGTTTTCTTTTGCCCTTTCTATACATTTTTCGGATATATCTATGGCTAAACAGACACAGTTTTTGTGTTTATTTAAATATATATCTAGCAATGCGTGGTCGGCACCAACATCAATAATTTTTGAATTTGGTTTTATTAGATTACATATTTCTTGGAGTCTAGGTTTTAATTTTAAATTAGTCACCTAAATAATCTTTTAATTTGCGACTTCTTGATGGGTGTCTTAATTTTCTTAGGGCTTTTGCCTCTATTTGTCTAATACGCTCTCTAGTTACTCCAAATAATTGTCCTACTTCTTCTAGGGTTCTTGGTCTGCCATCTTCTAGTCCGAAACGAAGTCTTATTACTTTTTCTTCTCGCTCAGTTAGGGTTAATAATACTTCGGAAATTTCATCTTTCAATAATTCATTAATTGCAAAGTCTTCTGGGCTCATGTTTGTTTCATCAGGAATGAAATCACCTAAGTGTGAGTCTTCTTCCTCCCCTATTGGTATTTCTAAGCTTACTGGCTCTTGACTTATTTTGTATATATCTCTGATTTTTTCAACGCTTGTTCCCATTTTTTTAGATAGTTCTTCTTCTGTTGGTTCTCTGTTTAATTCTAGGGTTAATTGTCTTTCGATTCTGGCTAATTTATTTATAGTTTCAACCATGTGAACTGGTACTCTTATTGTTCTTGCTTGATCGGCGATTGATCTAGTTATAGCCTGTCTAATCCACCAAGTTGCGTATGTTGAAAATTTATAACCTTTGGTTACGTCGAATTTTTCTACGGCCTTCATTAGTCCGATGTTTCCTTCTTGTATTAAGTCTAAAAATAGCATTCCTCTTCCAACATATCTTTTAGCTATACTAACTACTAAACGGAGATTGGCTTCTGCTAATGTTGCTTTGGCAACTTCATCGCCTTCTGCTATTCTATCGGCTAGTTCTAATTCTTCTTCTGTTGTAAGTAGTTTTATTTGTCCAATTTCTTTTAGATACATTCTAACTGGGTCATTAATGGTTAAATCTTTTGTTAATAGTTCATCGCTTATATTTTTAACATCGCTATCACTATCATCTTCATTTTCAGATATTACTTGAATATTGTTTTCATTTAATGCATTATATAAGTCATCTAGCGAATCGGCGTCTAATTCTAAATTTTTTAATTTTTCGGCTAATTGTTCATAGGTTAGTGTCCCATTTTTTTTACCTAATTCTATTAATTCTTTTTTTCTTTCTTCAAAAGTTTTAATTTCTTCAAACATATTTTACACTCCTTTTTTTAGATCAATTATTTTTTGAGCAATTTCTGCTTTTTCTATTGGATCTACTATTTCTTGCATTTTTGCTTGCATTCTTTCAATTGCATTATTTATATTATATTCTTTTATTACATTTATGTAATCTTCTATTTCTTCTAATGTGTATGCGGCTGCTGACATGTTTTGGTTAACTTTTTTTATTGTTTCTATAAGGTCAGTATCTCCTTCGATATAATCAATGAAATTAGCTTCGTCAATATTTCCATGTTCTTTATAGTACATACTTATTTCACGGGCTAAAAGACGGTATTCTTTTGTTGGCATAAATGTAACTTTTTTGTCGTACATTTTAATTATTTCTGGACTTTTTAACATAAAGTATAATAGGTTTTTTTCGGCTTTTTCATATTTAGAACTATTTATTATTTTTGCATCTTTTTTTGGTACTTTCTTTTTTTGAGTTAGGTGTTTCCTTATAACTTCTTCACTTATGTTTGTCTCACTGACAATTTTTTTAATAGTTACTTCTTTTAAAATATCATCGTCTATCTTATTTATTTCATCGATTACTTGCTTTATATATAATGTTTTATCTTCGGCGTCATTTAAATTCTTGTTGTTTTTTAAGTATGATAATTCAAAGTCCATTATGCTGATTGGATTTGCGATTTTCTTTTCAAAAGCATCTTTGCCATATTTTATTATATATTCATCTGGATCAAGATTTTCTTCTAGTCTTATGACTTTAGGAATGGTACCTATTTTGTTTAGTTCTTCGGCGCAAGCTTTTGTAGCTTTTGCTCCTGCTTCGTCTCCGTCAAAACATAATATTATTTCTTTAGCCATCTTTTTTATTAGATTTGCTTGCTTATTAGTTATGGCGGTTCCCATTGATGCAACGCAATTTTTGATGCCTATTGAATGTGCTCTAATTACATCCATGAACCCTTCCATGATTATTATTTGATTTTTTTGTCTGGCTATGTCTTTGGCTCGGTGGTAATTATATAGTAGTTCGCCTTTTTTGAATAACTCTGTCTCTCTTGTGTTAAAGTATTTTGAGTTGTCTTCACGGTCATAAATACGTCCACTGTATGCGATTACGTTCCCACTTAAATCATATAATGGAAACATTATACGGCCGTAAAATAAGTCATAAAAGCCATATTCATTTTTGCCAATTAATCCACTTTTTGTTAGTTCTTTTTCATCAAAATTTTTCTTTTTTAAAATCTTTGAAAGAGCGTCTCTGCTATTTAAGGCGAGCCCTATTTGAAATTCTTTTATTATGTCTTCATTAATATTTCTTTTTTTTAGATATTCTTTGGCTTTTTTTCCTTGAGGAGTATTTATGTTATTCATATAAAATTTTAAACTTAAATCGTATATTTGATGCTGCACTGTGTGATTCTTTTCTTTTTTGATGTTACCTAATTCTATGTGCACCCCACCAATATCTGCTACTTTTTTTACGGCTTCACTGAATGATATGTTTTCATAGTCCATTATGAAATTAAAAACTGTTCCAGTGGCTCCGCATGAGAAGCATTTATATATTTGTTTATCTGCGCTTACGCTCATGCTTGGATTGCTGTCGTCGTGAAATGGGCAAATTCCAAAGTAATTTTTTCCTCTTGGTGTTAATGATACATATGATGATATTACGTCAACGATATTTACGCTATTTCTTATTTCGTTAATTTTCTCTTGTGTAAGTAATTTCATATTATCTTACCCCTCTATAGTTTAATATTCTATTTTTTTTGCTAATTTCCTTTTTTTTTCGTGATTTTTTTTTAAAAAGGTTAAATTTATTGCTTTTTTTCGAACCTATGTTTCCTTTTTTTACAATAAAGAAGCCATTTTAATATGGCTTTGATTTTATATATTTTTAAATAGTTTATTTATTTCGTCTTTATAATTTAACTGCTCTGCTATTTTTAAATAAGCTTCTTCTTTGCTACACAAATTATAAATAGTATCACCCTTTAAATAAATTTTATATCCATCTTTTCTATTTAAACCTATTTTATTATGGGTAAGGAGTTCTTCAACATATGGATTTTTGTCTAATTTAATTTTAACTACTACGCTGTTCATTTTTAATTTATTATATGGGTTATGTTTTGAAAGCTTGAAAACTGGTTTAAATGTTTTTATACTTAATGTTTTATTGGAGGAATTAATTTCTAGGTAGCTTATTGGAATCGATGCATATTGTGTTATCATGGTATCCCTCCTTTTCAAGTATTATATATTTTAAATTTTTTTTGTCAATTGTTTTAAAAAAAATAAGACAAATTTGTCTTATTTTTTGAGCTGCATGCTCATCTATATAAAACGCTAGCGCAGTAGCGGGCTTATGATAACGATTTAGTGTTATTTTAGTAATGACTGTCTGTTATTTATTATATGCATATTTTTGTATTTTATTTTCATTATTAATATATTATTTTTATTTATTTGTGTGTACATAATTTAATTATTTTTTCTAATTTTTTTAAACTATTTTTTTGGCGTTGCAATTTTTCTGGCATTGTTTCTCCTAATCTTTTAATACTATTTCTTACTCCTCTTTTACTTCATAATGAATTGAATTTGCAATATATTCATTAGCTACATTATCTCTTTTTAATTTAGTATCAGTTTAAACAATTTTAAAAATATTATCAGCAAGTTCCTCGCTTCCTATATTGATGATATTCTAAAACTCTTTGCAATTCTCTTGCTAACCATTATTCATTACCATTTTCATCAATGTGCTTTATGTCTTCAAAAATTTTTTGTGTATATTCTTTTATTTCATTCATTTTATCATCTCACTTTCTATGGACTACAAGTTTCTATCTTTAATTTATTATTTTTAATCTTAAACATAATACTTCCGTCATGATCTGTTCTATATATTTTTGAATTATTTAGATTTTCTAATACTTCTTTATTTGGGTGCCTATACCTGTTATTCTTTCCAGCAGATATAGCACTATATTTTGGATTTATCTCATTAATAAACTCTTTACTACTACTTGTCTTAGATCCATGGTGTCCTACTTTTAATACATCTATATCTGGTAAATTATATTTATTTAATATTTCTTTTTCAGTAGTGCTAGATGCATCTCCCATAAACATAAATTTATATCCATCAAGTTCTGTATAAATTACATTGCTGTTATCATTTTCATTATCATATTTTTTAGTTTGAAGAAAATATAACTTATTCTTATCTATATTTAATTCTTTAATACATGAATAATATTTAATTTTCTTTTTATTTAAAACTTTGATTAATTCTTTTTCTAAATCATTATAAGGCCCGCAATTGAATATTACTTTCTCAATTTTAAAGTTATTTACTAGATTAATAGCTTCTCCCATATGATCGAAGTCTCCATGAGTTATTATTAGATATGTTATCTTCTTAATTCCTTCAGCTTTTAAGTATGGGATGAGCAATTTTTTGCTTAATGAATAATTTGTTAGCCCTCCTGTATCAATTAGTATCCTTTCTTTGTTATGCTTAAGTTTTATAAGTAGTGAATCTCCTTGTCCGACGTCAATTACTGTTATAGTGGTATCTTTATTTATGAAGTTTATATTATTATGAATCATTAAAACTATTAAGATTAACCACATATAATTTTTGCCTTTTCGGTTCCAAATTATTAATATGGCTGTAATAAGGATAAAATATAGAATGAAAAATATTGGTTTTATATGATTAAGAGTAATCGTTAAAAATTTGATTTTTTTTAATGTGATTACTAATAGTTCGAACAACTTAGTTATTTTGTATAAGATTGTGTCAAGTGGTTTTATAAAAAATGCCAGAAGTATTAGTGGGTATATTATAAATGTAATTAGTGGTATGAAAATTATATTTGTTATTATTGAAAAAAAGTTTATTTCAAAGTAATTATTTATAATGTATGGCATACTTACACTAAAGGCGATTAAGGATATTTTTAATGATTTAATTATATAATTATTTTTACTGAATAGGTTTTTAAATATTATAATGTATATTGTTATTGTGAATGTTAAAAGAAAACCTAGATCGTATATATAGTATGGATTTATATTTAATAAAAATAAAATAATGAAAATGTGAAGATTTATTTTATTTATTTTTATATTTGCGATTTTAGCTGTGTTTGTTACTATATGTGTTATTGCACTTCTTAGTAGCGAGGCTGGGTAGTTTGTTATAAAAAGATAAAAAATTAATATATTTGTTTTTATTATTTGATTTATTTTACTATTTTTTATAATCTTATTTAAGAAAATATTTATCATATATAATATGGTTATTATATGCATTCCTGATATTGCAATTAGATGGCTGATGCCATTTTGCTTTATGCCTTCTTTTGTATTTATGTCTATTTCGTTTTTGTCACCTAATATAAAGGCTTTTAGGTATGCTTTACTTTTATATTTATTTATATGACTTATTATTTTGTTTTTAATTTTATATTTTAATTTTATTTTTGTATTTATTTTGTTTATGCTTTTTGCCTTAAATATATAATATATTTTTTTACTTAATAAATATTTTTTATAGTTAAAAAGATAGAAAACTCTGTTGTTTTCTGGCTTTATTAGCTTTCCGTTTGCTTCAATTTTTTCGCCTAATTTACATTTGTAGTTATCACTATATTTTATTAGAAGCTTCTCTTTTCCGCTTATTATAATATTTTTGTTTTCACATAATGTTATTGTACCGTAGACAGTAGTTTCGCTTTTATCATATTTGCTTTGCCTTGGCCACTTTAGTTTTACGATAAATCCTATTAAAAGAAGAATACATAAACTATACTTTAATGTGGTTTTTAATTTTTTCATAAGCGGCTTCTCCGATACCTGGGACGTTTTTAATTTCTTCTATTTCTTTAAACTTTTGATTTTTGTTTCTGTATTCTATTATGGCTTCGGCTTTTGACTGCCCAATTCCTTCTAGTTTTTGAAGCTGCTCTTTAGTGGCTTCATTTATATTTATAAGTTCGCTTTCTTCATCTATTATTTTTGCCTCTTCATCTTCAGTTTTAATGCAGGCATTGTTGCAAGACTGGCATGTTTCTGTTTTTTCTTTTTTCATTTCTTCTATTTCTTTTTTTGAATATACTATTATAACCATTTCGTCTTTTAATTTTTTGCTTAGATTTATATTGCTTGTGTCGCTATTTTGGGTAAGCCCACCGGCAGCTTTTATGGCGTCATTTACGTTGTTTTGGCTAGTTAGCTCATATACACCCGGAGTTATAACTTCTCCTTTTATGTCAATCACTATTTTATCTTGATTTTTTTCATCTATTCTTTCTTCTTTTTTTATTTTATCTTTAACAGTTATTTCTTCTTTTGGTTTTTCATATTCTTCATCTATAGTCCAGAATATTGTAACTGCTGTAAATATGATAAAACAAATAATAAATATAATATTTTTGTATTTTTTTAATTGCATAAAAAATCACCCTCTATTATTTAATATACTGGGTGATTTTTATATTTCCTTTATTTTTCTAAATTTATTTCTATTTTTTTAGTTCTTGTTTCTATATTAACGCGCTGAACAATTGCTAAACTGGCAATTAGTGATAATGCAAAACTACCTCCATATGATAAAAATGGTAGTGGGACTCCTGTTAGCGGAATTACGCCAAACATTCCTCCTAAGTTGATAAATATGTGGGCAAATATGTAGCTTGCAATTCCTAGGCATATGTATCTTCCTCTTAGGGTTGAAGCTTTGGCTGATATAGATAAAATTCTTTCTAAAATAATGATGTATCCAATGAATATGAAGACTGTTCTATATATTCCGTATTCTTCGGCTATTATGGCAAATGCTGAATCGGTATGTGGTTCTGGGATGTAGGAATATTTTTGTTTACTTTTTCCTATGCCTAATCCAAAAAGACCGCCATTATTAATAGCTATATAACTGTTGCATACTTGATAACCACCTTTTTCATAGTTGCCGCAAGGATCTAAGAAACTTGTAAATCGGCTTTTTCTAGCGTCATTTAATATATAACCTTGGACCATATATATAACAAGTAGTCCGGCGATTAAAAGTCCTATCATTAAAATTATTGTTTTAAATTTATCGGTTTTTAGTACCGGACTTGCTAAAAACATAACTGCTATTATAAACAGTGTTATAAGTAGGGTTCCTAAGTCTTTTTGAAGAACGATTATAGCTGGTATTATTAGTGATAGTAATAATATTCTTCCAATTATATCGTAATGGTTTATGTTAACAGTTCTTAATTTTTTATAATATTTTTCGAATAAAAGAGCCATCATAACGATAATTATTGGTTTTGATATTTCGCTTGGCTGGAGTTTAACAAATTTTAAATCTATCCAGTTTGTTGACCCACCTATCTCTCTATATGATAGGGCCCATATGTTTAGTATTACAGCTATTATATAAATCATATATATAATTACCTTGTAGTATTTTGTGTCAGTTTTTATTATAATTAATCCGGCAATTAGGCCTAAGATAACAAATGCTAATTGTCTATAAAAATAGTAGTATATTGAAACGTCATAGTTAACAACGGCAGCTCTACTTGAGGCTGTGACGATGTTTAGTAACCCAAAGACAAAAAATACTAAACTGACGATTAGTAGTGGCTTATCTATATACTTTATTAATTTGAATATACTATTTTGTTTCATAGCTCCTCCTATTATTAATGATAGCATATTATTGCTTTTTTTAAAAGCAACTTAATTTAAAAAGCAAAAATAGGTATTTTTAATGGACGTTTTCTTGTCATCACATAAACTATAACGAGGAGGTAAAAAATATGTATTACTATGGAGGCTATCAAGGTTATGGCTGTGGCAATCCTTGCGGTGGTAACTACGGCGGAGGATATGGCTATGGTACTGGATATGGTGCAGCTATAATTTTAGTTCTATTTATCTTACTTGTAATCATAATTGGAACTAGAGCTTTTAATTAAGAAGAGTTTTCTCTTCTTTTTTGATGCGGCATAATGCATTTATTTTGAACTATTTATATTAACACGGTGCATGCGTTATTTGACAATACTTATTCTGAAGTATATAATATGCTTTGTTTAAAAATGTAAACCACATTATAAATTCTTATATATATAAGTTTTTTTATTATGATTTATGATAAAATGTAGGAAGGAGGGTTTCTATGTTTAAGCCTTTAAATATTTTGGATGATAAACATAAAGTTTTACGTGAAATTAGTAAAGAGGTAGATTTGCCTTTAAGTAAAGAAGATAAGGATACTATTAAACAAATAATGACTCATTTAAAATATAGTCAAATTGAAAATATGGCTTCGAAATATGATTTAAGGCCAGGTATGGGGCTTGCTTTTCCTCAACTTGGATTATTAAAGCGTATTATTGTAATTGTGCATGAATATGAGGAAGGCAAGTTTAAAAATTATGTACTTGTTAATCCTAAAATTATTAGTCATTCTGAAGAAATGGTGGCTTTGGAAACTGGTGAGGGTTGTTTAAGCGTTAACCGTGAAGTTGAAGGCCATGTTCCAAGGTATGCGAGAATTACAATTACTGGATATGATCCTGATGGTAATAGAATTTCTATAAGAGCAAGAGAAGATTTGGCGGTTGCTTTTCAGCATGAAGTTGATCATTTAAATGGAATATTATTTTATGACCGTATTGATAAGAAAAAACCGTTTTTTAATGAAAATGAAATAAGGTTAATATAGGAGGATTTATGAGGAAATTTTTAATTAAATATATTATTTTAATTGTTGTTACTTTTATAGCTTCTATTTTTATATACAATTATGTTGAGGCTTCTACTTCTGTAGATATGGAAAAGGATTTACTTATAATTCAAAAGGAAAAAGAGAATAATTATTTGGCTAATACTAATTATTCTATTGATGAGCCTAATGTTATTTTAAATCCTTATGGTAATTCTCCGCTTACAGCTTTGGTAGTTTTTCAAACTAAGGATTTAACTACGGTTACTGTTACTATTAAGGGAAAGAATAATAATGATTTGGTCCATACTTTTACTCCTTCTAAAGTTCATATTCTTCCAATTTATGGCTTATATGCTGGATATGATAACAAGGTAATTGTTGAAGCTAGTGGCAAAACTAAGGAACTTATTATTAAAACTGATGATTTGCCTAGTGATTTTACTAAAGTTACCGGTATAAGTAGTGATGAATTTGATACTGATGAGTTTTATTTTACAACGTCTGAGGATAAAGGATATACAGCTGCTTATGATGTGTATGGTAATGTTAGGTGGTATATTGTTGGTGATTATAAATGGGATATTCAAAGATTAAACAATGGACATATTTTGATGAGTAGTGATAAGACTATTAATAATAATTATAGTGCTGGATTGATGGAAATGGATTTACTTGGTAAGGTATATTTTGAGTATGCAGTTCCAGGTGGTTATCATCATAATGTTTATGAATTAAATAATGGTAATTTATTACTTGCTTCAAATAATTTGGAAAGTGAAACTTTAGAAGATTATATCGTTGAAATCGATAGAAATACTGGTAATATTATTAGGGCTATAGATTTAAATAAAATTTTGGAAAATAATAAAAAAGGTAACTGGTTTAAAATTACTTCTTTGGTGTATGATCGAAATACAAATTCAATAACAGTATCTGGCTATAATAGTGATATGCTTGTTAATATTGATTATTCTTCTTTAAATTTGAACTGGGTAATTGGAAAAGATGTGAATAGCAGTGTTAATGGTCTTTCTTTAAAAAATAATGGTGATGCACATTTTCCTACTTCACCGGAATCTATTAATTTAGCTGGTGATCAATTAATGTTTTCTAATATTATTGATGGCATTAGATATTTAACTACTTATAAGATTGATTATTCGAATCGTTCTTTTACTGAGACTAATAGTTATAAAATTGGTGAGGGAAAACATGCTTATTTGGAAGCATTAAGTATGGATGATTATATTGTAACTTTAGAAAATGGTATTAAGGAAATTTCTGATGATAATGTTGTTGTTAGTATGAATATTGATTCATCTTTATATAATACAAAACGTATGCCTCTTTATGCGAATGATATTTATACTGGTGTTCAAGGCGTTAGACTAGGAACTTTAGGTGAATCAAAAACAACGCATAATTATTTTCTATTTTCTGTTAAAAACGAAGATATTTTTAAGAAATATGATATTAGATTATATAAAGATATATATGGTCTGAAGGTAAGCGGAAAATTTTCTAAAAAAGATGATGTTCAAATCATTTTAGATAATGTTTTGGATAAGAAAACTTACGTTCTTGATATTAATGAAGATAATATTTCTTCACGATATATTAATGAAGATGGTATTAGTGGTAAGTATTATATTTTCTTAAGAATTAATGGTAAAATTTATAAATTATCTAAGTATGTAATTTTTAAATAAAAAAATGCTAGTTTAATTACTAGCGTTTTTAATTTTGATATTTTTCCAAATACTCTTCATATGTTATTTGTTTATCAATAATACTTCCGTCTTCTTTGATTAATATAATGCGGTTTGCTAATGTGTTTATAAGTTCGGTATCAAAACTTGAGAAAATAATTGGGCCATTAAAGTTTTTTAGACCGTTATTTAAAGATGTTATTGATTCTATGTCTAAATGGTTTGTAGGCTCATCTAGAAGTAATACGTTTCCTTTGTTTAGCATCATTTTAGAAAGCATACATCTTACTTTTTCACCGCCTGATAAAACGGATACTGATTTTAATGTTTCATCGCCTGAAAACAACATTCTTCCTAAAAAGCCTCTTATGTAAGCGTCTTCTTGCTCAGCTGAATATTTTCTTAACCATTCGATTAGGTTTTCATTTCCTTCAAAATATTTATCGTGATTTTTTGGAAAATATGATAGTTTGACAGTTGTCCCTATTTTTATTTCTCCGCTATCTTGCTTTATCTGCCCTACTATTAATCTTAATAATGCCGTTTTGGCTATTTCATTTTCACCAATTAAGGCGATTTTATCATTATTGTTTATATTAATTCTTATATTTTTGAGAATAGTTTTACCGTTTAAACTAAGGTTTATATTTGACATGCTTATTACTTGTTTACCTAGTCTAGTGTCTGTTTCAAAATTTATATAAGGATATTTTCTTGAAGATGGTTTTAACTGATCAATTGTAATTTTTTCTAGAAGTTTTTTTCTAGATGTTGCTTGTTTTGATTTCGAAGCATTTGCTGAAAATCTTGCAATGAATGATTCTAACTCTTTTATTTTTTCTTCTTTTTTCTTGTTTGAATCTTTTAATTGTTTTAACATTAGTTCATTTGATTGGTACCAAAAGTCATAGTTTCCGATGCATAATTTTATTCTTTCTCTATCTATGTCGACCATGTAAGTACATACTTTATTTAAAAAGTATCTATCGTGGGAAACTAAGATTATAGTTCCTTTAAATTCAATTAGAAATTCTTCAAGCCATATTTTGCTTTTGATATCTAGTCCATTTGTCGGTTCATCTAATAGGAGAATATCTGGTTTTCCAAATAAAGCTTGGGCAAGTAATACTTTTACTTTGTCTTTATCTCTTAATTCATTCATTAGGCAGTGATGCATATCAGCTTTAATACCAAGGCCAGATAGTAAAATGGCGGCTTCGCTTTCGGCTTCCCAGCCATTTAAGGCAGCAAATTCATCTTCTAATTTTGCTACTTTTATGCCATCTTCATTGGTGAAATTTTCTTTCATATAAATCTTTTCTTTTTCTTTCATTATGGCATATAGTTTTTCGTTTCCTTGGATTACTGTTTCTATGAGATCAAATTTGTCATATAAGTTATGATTTTGTTTTAAATATGATAGTCTTTCACTTTTATCTTTAATTATTTCTCCTGATGAAGAGTCTATTTCTCCAGTTAGTATTTTTAAAAATGTCGATTTCCCGGCTCCATTTGCACCTATTACGCCATAACAATTATTTTCTTTAAATTCTAAATTTACATCTTCAAAAAGAGTTCTTTTTCCATATCTTAGGCTTAAATTTTTTACTTGTAACATTTTATCACCTTTAGTGATTATATCAGAAATATATGTTAAAGTAAAATAAAAGCTTGCGCTTTTATTTTTTCAACGTTTTTTGTTTGCTTTTTATTGCTTGGCGGACGCTTCTTTTACTATTAAATATGTTTTCATTTATTTCGGTTGTAACTATTGGACTATGAGAGGCAATTTGTTTAAAGTCTTCATTAGCGTTTTCTCCATTTAATAATTCTTTTATTGTTATTTTACTAATTAATTCTTTTATTTTTTCAAAATTTAACTGTTTTTGTAGTTCACTAATGAATTCTTTATTTCCTCCATTTAAAAACAAATTTAGGCTTCCATCTATGGTTTTATCAGTTATGGCTTCTTTTATGTAAATATCTCCTGGTTGTAGTTCGGCACTTGGAAAGGCTTCTGTTACTTCAGCGAACAGATATGTTTTATCTTCTAAACATATGAAATCGATGAACGTTCCGGCTAATATTTTGTCGCTTGTTCCGTACTTTTCAAACCCTCCTGTTGGGTTTGATGATTCTTCTTTTCCAAATTTAATTTCTATCATATGTACTCCTTTATTTAATTTCTTCTAGTTTGACACTTACTAATTTACTAACGCCTGATTCTTGCATGGTAATTCCGTATAGTAAATCAGCGTATTCCATTGTTTTCTTTTTGTGAGTTATTATTATAAATTGTGATTTGGTTTTTAATGTTTGTAAGTATTTTCCAAAGGTATCGACGTTTGCCTCATCTAGGGCAGCTTCTACTTCATCTAATACGCAAAATGGTGATGGTTTTGATTTTATAATAGCAAATAATAAGCTGATAGCTGTTAAAGTCTTTTCGCCACCTGAAAGCAGGCTAATGCTGTTTAGTTTTTTGCCTGGTGGACTTGCAATTATTTCAACACCTGTTTCTAAAATATTATTAGGTTCAGTTAATTTTAGCTCGGCCTTGCCACCTTTAAACATTTCTTTGAACGTTTCTTTAAAATGCTCATTTATCTTATTAAAACTTTCTTTGAATTCTTTTATCATTACTTTGTCCATTTCACTTATTATTTCAAGTAAGGTATTTTCGGCATTATCTAAATCATTTATTTGGTTTATTAAAAATTCATATCTTTCACTTACGTTTTTATATTCTTCAGGTGCAGCTAAATTGACTATTCCAATATCTTTTAGGACTTTTTTTAGTTTACTAACTTCGTTTTTGGCTCTTGAATAATCAATATCTAACTTGTAATTTTCTTTTGCCTTGTCATATGTCATCGAGTAATTTTCGGTAAGTGTATTTAATAAATTATCTAGTTTTACGTCTAGTCTATTTAGTGATATTTCTAGTGTTTTTACTTTTTCGGTTTTGCTTGTGTAATCACTATTTTCTTTTTTGAGTGATAGTTCGTATTCTTCTAATGATTCATTTAAATTTTCTTTTTCTTTGATTAAATTTTGAAGTTCTTTGGTTGCCATATCTTTAGTTTTTAATGAAGCATAGTATTTTTCTATTGTTTCCTCTTCTTCTTTAGATAACACGCCATTTAATAGATTTTCGGTACTTTTTATGTCACTATTTATTCTATCTATTTCTTTTATAATGTTTTCTATTTGCTTATTTTTATTATTTATTTCATCATTTTTTAGTAATTTTTCTTTGTCAAGCAAATATATTTTATCTTCTATTTCTTTTAATTTGTTATCCATTTCATTTATTATATTTTCATATTCTTTTGTTTCTTTTAATAGTTTTTCTTTGGTTTTTATGGCGTTTTCTAAATCGTATTTGTCAGATATTATATTTCGGTTTTTAACTTGCTTTCCGCCGGTCATCGATCCACCTACATGGATTATTTCTCCATCTAACGTAACTATTTTATATTTATTATTTATTTTTTTGCTTATGTTAGTTGCACTATCTAAATTATCGGTGATTATTATATTACCTAATTGATTTAAAATAATATTTTTATATATGTTTTCATATTTTACTAGGTTACTTGCAATATCGATAAACCCTTGAGCTTGTTTTATTATTTCCAGTGTGCTTTCATCAATATATTTTGGCTTTATTATGTTTAAAGGAAAGAAAGTTGCTCTTCCGATATTTTTTAGATAGTTAATTGCTTCTTTGGCTGAATATTCATCATCGACTATTATGTTATTTGTCATATAACCAAGGGCGGTTGATATGGCTAATGAATATTTTTCTTCTGTTTCTATTAAATTTCCTAAGGCATTATGAATACCAGATAGTTTCGGGTTTCCAAGCACGCTTTTAACTGGTAGTGGTAATGATCCACCGTTTTCAACATTTTCTTTTAATGTATCAATTTTTATACTTATACTATGTGTTTGCCTTATTTTTTCAGTTAATTTGTTTTGAATATTTTCTTTTTCTTTTTTTGTTTTCTCAATAGTTTTTGTTTGCATGTTTTTCTTTTCTTCTAATTCTTTTATGTCTTTTTCTAGGTAAGACGTTTCACTTTTAAAACTATTTATTTCATTTTCTAGGCTTAGGCTTTTTTCTTTTAAATTTATAATATTATCGTGTAATTTTGTATCATCTACTTCATATTTTTTTCTTTCGGTTAAAATCATTCTTCGGCTATTTAGGTTTTCTGATATTTCTGTAAGTTCTATTACTTTGCTTTGCATTATTTTAATTTCTTCGTCAATTTTAGCAATTTTAACTTTGTATTTCTCTATTTCAGCTTCATCTTTTGATGTTGATGCGACTGCCTTTAGTAATTCTTTATTTAAGTTTTCTAATATTTCTTTATTTGTCTTATATTCGAAATTTAAATTTGTTATATCTTCGGTTATTAAAGCGATGTCTAGATTTTCTAACTTACTTTTTATGTCAGTATATTCTATGGCTTTTTCGCTTTCTATTTTTAACGGTTCAATTCTTTCTTCTAATTCGCGTATAATATCATTTATGCGGTTTTTATTGTCATGCGTTTTATCTAGTTTTTTAATGGCCTCTTCTTTTCTTCGCTTATATTTTAAAACACCTGATGCTTCTTCGAAAATTACTCTTCTGTTTTCTGGCTTACTACTAATGATGGCTTCAATTTGGCCTTGGGATATTATATTAAAACTTTCTTTAGCAATTCCTGTATCTAGTAAAAGATTTGTTATATCTTTTAGTCTTACGCGCTCACCATTTAAAAAATATTCGTTGGTTCCATCTTTATACACTCTTCTTTTTAACTCAACTTCATCGTATGAAAGCGGAATAAATTTGTCTTCGTTATTAAATACTATGGTTACTGACGCAACGTTCATTGGATTTCTTGATTTGCTGCCTGAAAAAATGACGTCAGTCATTGTACCGTCACCACGTAATGATTTTACTGATTGTTCACCTAGTACCCATCTTATTGCATCAACGACGTTACTTTTACCAGATCCGTTTGGACCAACAACTCCATTTATTCCTTTGGTAAATTCTAGGTTAATTTTATCCGCAAATGATTTAAATCCTTGAGCTTTTATTTCTTTTAAATACATATATCATCACCATACTATATAAATTATACCTTATTTTTCACTTAAAAACAATAAATGATATAAAAAGAAACTATTTTAGCTGAATAGTTTCCGTTATAGATTTTTGATCTCTTGTTTATATTTATATATACTATTAAATCTAATCATTTCGATGAATCCTTTGCATATTAATGTTTTAGTTTGTTCAAATATGCGTTTTTAGTTATACATTATATCAATATCAACATAGTTATCTGTAATACCGTCTATTTTACCGTCATCGCATATTTGCCATACTTTGTATTTTCCTTCATAATTTGTTTGATTTGTATAATGAGCAAGCCATATGTCTGTATCTGGATTAGTCCATATTTTTTCTAAATAATATTTACTACTATACAGCATACCTTCGTATCCTGCTTTTTCTATTTCTTTTATAAAGGCGTTTGCGATTTCAGTTAGGTGGTAAAAACTTAAATTATATTCTCTATATTTAGACCAGTTTTCCCAGTCAAATACTATAGGTAAATCTATTTTGTGTTTTTTTATTTGTTTTAAAACCCATTTAGCTTCTCTTTTTGCTTCTTCTTTACTATCTGCGTATGAAAAGAAATAAACTCCAACTTTGACATTTAAATCATTAAATCCTTTTATATTTTCTATGAATTTATCATCCAAATAATACTCACCATTTTTTCCTTTTTGACTTCCTACTCTTATAAAAACAAATTCTGCGCCGGCATCTTTTACTTTTTTATAATCTATATTGCCTTGGTGATGTGAAATGTCTATTCCTATTTTAGTATCTTTTGTTTTATGTTTGTTATATATATCAGTGAAGTTCGTTACTTTTTTAACTGTTTGGCTATTATTTTGCGTACTATTTCGTTTAGGGATGATATGGAGGGTAAAATCATTTTTTGATTCATTGCCTTCACTATCTACTGCTTTAAAGGTTAAATTGTAATCTCCTATTTCATTTAAATTATATTTTCCTATAATTTCACATGTAGGCCTGTCATCGTAATTATCACCACAGAAAAATTTACTATTTAAATCTGTATTAGTGTTTTGATATAAGGTTATACTTTTTTGATAATTTATTAAAGGTGGAGTTTTATCTACAATGTTTATATTTATTTTATATGGTACTTTTAAATTTTCTTCATTTATATATTCAAATTCTATTTCTTGGTTTCCTAATTTTGATGTATTTATTCTTTTGTTTTTAATTATTTTCCCATTTATTTTTTTTATTAAATCTTTTAGTTTTACCTTACTATATACTTCTATGTCTAGGTTATCTATTAGCTCTACTTTTATAATGGCATTTTTAATACGGTAATTTATATATAATTTATATCCTAGCAGCATTAAGCCTATTATAATAACTATACTAATAAATATTTTAAATATTTTTTTCATATACATCACATTTATATTTTACCACGTTTTTTAATTATTAAAAAAAGGAAACTTAAATTTCCTTAATAATTTAAATTAAACCAGCACACTGTATAGAGTATTTTTTTGGATGTGCTGGAGGGTCATAAACCCCAGTAAGAGAACTATTTGTAATAATTCTCTTCATTGGAATTCGTGAAGTTAGTCAGTTATTTCTTTAGATACTATATTATTAAAATTATTTAACAAAAAACTAATGGACTTAATCCATTAGTTCTTGTTCTAAAGCCTCTAGCGGTTCATCTTGCATAAGGTCATTTTCTAGGCTATATTCAGCATTTTTATATTTTCTAGCTCCAGTACCTGCTGGTATTAGTTTACCAATTATAACGTTTTCTTTTAGACCATTTAAATGATCTACTCTTCCGTGTACAGCGGCATCAGTTAAGATTCTAGTAGTTTCTTGGAATGAAGCAGCTGATAGGAATGAATCTGTTTCTAGTGATGCTTTTGTTATACCTAATAGTACTGGTTTTCCAGTTGCTGGTTTTTTGCCATTTAGAAGTAAATTTTTGTTTTCTTCAGTAAATTCATTTATATTTATCATTGTTCCTGGCAAGAATAATGAATCTCCTGAATCGACAATTTTGATTTTTGAAATCATTCTTCTAGCCATTATTTCAACGTGTTTATCTGATATATCAACACCTTGTGAACGATATACTTTTTGTATTTCAAATAGAATATACTGCTGAACAGTAATAGGATCTGTTACAACTAGTAATTCTTTAGGGTTGATAGCTCCGTGTGTAAGTCTACTTCCGGCTTTAACTTCTTCTCCTACTTCAACGGCAAGTTTTGCTTCATAATTTGTTGTATGTTCTTTTGTTTCAACGTCGTTTTTAACGTAGATTTTGTAAGTTCCACCGTCTTCTTCTATTTTACTTATAACACCATTAATTTCAGATATTGTAGCTTTACCTTTAGGGTTTCTAGCTTCAAATATTTCAGTAACACGTGGAAGACCTTGGGTGATATCATCTCCACCGGCAACTCCACCTGTATTGAAGTTACGCATCGTAAGCTGCGTACCAGGTTCACCGATTGATTGAGCAGCCATAATACCAACAGCTTCACCGATTTCAACGTCTGATCCTGTAGCTAAATTTCTTCCGTAACAGTGTTTACAAACACCGTGAGCGGTTTTACAAGTTAAAACGCTTCTTATTGGAACTTTAGTAATACCTGCTTTAACTATTTTTTCAGCTATTGCTTCTGTTATGTTTACGTCTTTATCAACTATAACTTCTTTAGTTTCAGGATGTAATATTTTTTTACTTGTATATCTTCCAATAATTCTTTCTTCAAGAGGCTCAATTAATGTGCCGTCTGTATTGTAAAATGCTTCGGCAATAATTCCTTGATCGGTTCCGCAGTTTTCTTCTTTAACAATGACATCTTGAACAACGTCAACAAGTCTTCTTGTTAAATATCCAGCATCGGCTGTTTTTAAGGCTGTATCTACGGCACCTTTACGTGTACCATGGGTTGATGTGAAGAATTCTGATACGGTAACACCTTCTGATAGTGATGATAATATTGGAATTTCAACGTAGTCACCACTTGGTTTACTCATAATTCCACGCATGCCAGCCATTTGTCCGTACTGGTCAATAGAACCACGGGCTTTTGAATCAATCATCATGGTGATTGATGAATAAGGGTTTTCTTTTAGGGTTTTGTCTAGGTCAGCATATATTTTATCCTTAGCATCAAACCATGTTTGAATAACATTTTCATATCTTTCTTGATCAGTAATTAATCCACGCTTGAATTGTTTAGAAATATTTTCAATTTTTTCTTTAGCTTCATTTATGATATCTTTTTTAACATTACTTTCTTTTACATCATCGATTGAAATACTAATACCTGATAATGTAGAATATTTAAATCCTAAATCTTTAATAGCGTCTAGGATAATTGAAGTTTCTGTTGTTTGATATCTTTTATATATTTGGGCAATTAGTCTAACTATTGCACCTTTATTGAATGCTTTGACTAAAGGCATGTTTTTTATTTCTTCTCTTATGTTTTTACCTTTATCTATAAAGTATTTTGATGGAGTAACTTTTGTTGCATTTTCTTCACTTCCATCGTTTATATATTGGAAAGTATCTGGGAATATTTCATTAAATATGATTTTTCCTGGTGTGGTTACTAGATATTTATCCATGTATTTATCTGGGAATATTTTGTGTCTAAATGACTTTACAGGAATAGCAATACGAGTATGAAGGGTTACTTCTCTTCTTTCGTATGCCATTCTAGCATCATTAGCGTTTCTAAATACTCTGCCTTCACCTTCTTCGCCTTCTTTTTCCATTGTTAGGTAGTAGTTTCCTAGTACCATGTCTTGGCCTGGAGTGGCGATTGGTGAACCGTTTGCTGGAGATAATATGTTGTTGGCTGAAAGCATTAGTAATCTAGCTTCGGCTTGGGCAGCCTCGCTAATTGGAACGTGTACAGCCATTTGGTCTCCATCAAAGTCGGCATTGAAACCAGTACATACTAGTGGATGAAGTCTAATTGCTTTACCATCGATTAGTTTAGGTTCAAATGCTTGAATTGAAAGTCTATGTAGCGTTGGAGCACGGTTAAGTAAAACTGGGTGCTCTTTTATTTTTTCTTCAACAACATCCCATACTCTTTCGTCTTGATTTTCAATCATTCTTTTGGCAGCTTTAATATTGCTTGCGATTTCTTTGGTTACAAGACCATTTATTACGTGCGGTTTAAATAGTTCTAGGGCCATTTCTTTAGGAATGCCACACTCATACATTTTAAGTGATGGTCCTACAACGATAACTGAACGAGCTGAGTAGTCAACACGTTTACCTAATAAATTTTGACGGAAACGGCCTTGTTTTCCTTTTAACATGCTTGATAGTGATTTAAGAGGTCTATTTCCTGGGCCGGTTATATTTTTACCGCGTCTTCCATTATCGAATAAAGCATCTACGGCTTCTTGCAACATTCTTTTTTCATTTTGAATAATGATTGAAGGAGCTTGAAGTTCTATAAGTTTTTTAAGTCTATTATTTCTGTTGATGACTCTTCTATATAAATCATTTAAATCTGAGGTTGCGAATCTACCACCATCTAGCTGAATCATCGGTCTAAGCTCTGGTGGAATTACTGGCAAGGCGTTTAAAATCATCCATTCTGGACGGTTTCCAGATTCAAGAAAAGCATCTAGAACATCTAATCTTTTAATTAATCTAATTCTTTTTTGACTAGATGTATCTTTTATTTCAGAAATTTCTTTTTTAATTTCGTTTACTTCTTTTTCTAAGTCAACTTCTTTTAGCAATTCTTCTATCGCTTCAGCCCCCATACCTACTCTAAATGTGTTTCCATATTTTTCATAGTAAGTACGGTAATCTTTATCACTTATTGTTTGTTTTTTCTCAAGTGGGGTGTCACCTGGGTCTAAAACAACGTAAGATACGAAATATAATACTTCTTCTAGTTCTCTTGGTGACATATCAAGAACTAATCCCATTCTTGATGGAACACCTTTAAAGAACCATATATGAGAGACTGGTGTGGCAAGTTCAATGTGTCCCATACGTTCACGACGTACTTTAGACTTGGTAACTTCAACACCACATCTATCACAAATAATATTTTTATATCTTAATCTTTTATATTTACCACATGAACATTCAAAATCTT
>CAMNJS010000003.1 GCA_946541645.1 uncultured Bacillota bacterium
CGCCCTTCTAAGGCGTGGGTCGCGAGTTCGAATCTCTCCGGGGACGCCATTTTAGATATTTAAACTCTCTAACGAGAGTTTTTAATTTAAAAAAAATGTCTATAATAAAGACACTTTTTTTATACCTTTAAAGCTCCAATCGCGAATTTCTTTCATATCTATCCCATTTTCTCGAATAAATTCACTATGTTTTTTAAGTTTATCCTTCATTTCTAATATTATTTTAATACCTTCATCGCCTAAATTTAAATGTTTAACAGCATCTATAACTAAATGATACCTATCAATTTCATTTAAAACTCGCATATCAAAAGGTGTTGTTATTGTCCCCTCTTCTTGATAACCATGAACAGACATATTAAGATTTTTTCTATCATGCGTAAGTGAATATATAAGTGAAGGATAACCATGAAAAGCAAATATAACAGGTTTATTAGTAGTAAAAATTTCATTATAAATATCATCAGAAAGTCCGTGTGGATGATCCTTCTTTAACTTCATTAAATCTATAACATTAACATACCTAATTTTTAAATAAGGCAACTTCTCATTTAATATTTGGGTAGCCGCAAGAGATTCAACTAAAGGCGTATCTCCAGCCGACACCATAACTATATCAGGCTCATCCGTAGTGCACGTACTAGCCCAGCTCCATATACTAACACCATTATTAAAATGCTTAATAGCCTCATTCATGCTAAGCCATTCGTAACTAGGATGCTTGGAAGCAACTGCCACATTAATTCTGTTTTTTGTCTTAAGCATATGATCTACAGTAACAATTAAACTATTAGAATCAAACGGTAAATATATTCTAGAAATACTTGGTTTTTTATCAGCAATATGATTTAAAAATCCAGGTTCTTGATGAGTATAACCATTATGATCCTGCTGCCAAATATGCGAAGTTAAAATGTAATTTAAAGACGCTATATCATCTCTCCACCCTATTTCCTCACACATTTTTAACCATTTAGCATGTTGAGAAGTCATTGAATCAACAACCCTAATAAAAGCCTCGTAACTTACAAAAAGGCCATGTCTACCGGTAAGCAAATACCCCTCAAGCATACCTTCACACATGTGTTCAGATAAATAAGAATCCATTATTTTACCATTTTTATCCAAATATTCATCATCGCTTGTCACAAGACCTTGCCAATCACGTTTTTGAACATCAAATATTCTATAAAGTCTATTTGACATAGCTTCGTCAGGACTAAACAACCTAAAATTATCATTTTTCTTATATACATCTCTTAAATACTTACTAAGTTCAAGCATATCCTCAGTTTGAAAATTGCCACGCTTATCATAATTAGATGCATACTCATAAATATCTGGAAGTGATAATTCTTTTAAAAGCTTACCTCCATTTGAATTAGGATTTGCTCCCATTCTTCTATTACCCTTAGGTAAAAAATCCCTAATTTCTTTGTTTAATGAACCATTTTCATCAAACAATTCATCAGGCTTATAACTTTTAAGCCATTTTTCTAACTCTAATAAATCTTCACTACTACCTATTTGTAAAGGAACTTGATGTGCCCTAAACGTACCTTCAATCTTTTTCCCTCTAAAACTCTTTGGACCAGTCCAGCCCTTAAGCGTTTTAAGAATAATCATAGGCCATAAAATATCTTTAGACCCAGATTTTATTTTCCTAATATCATCAATAACTTGGTCTAAAGTTAAATACATTTTCTTATGCAATTCAAATGTATCATCACCCTCAACCAAATATGGATGATAACCAAGTCCATAAAATAAACTTCCAAGCTCTTTTTTACTCATCTTAGATAAAACTGTTGGATTACTTATTTTATATCCATTCAAATTAAGTATTGGCAGTACAACCCCATCCTTCTTAGGATTTAAAAATTTTATCCCGTTCCACGAAGTCGCAAGTGGACCAGTTTCAGCTTCACCATCACCAATCACCGTTGCCACAATCAAACTAGGATTATCAAATGCCGCTCCAAAAGCATGCGCTAAAGAATATCCAAGTTCACCACCTTCATGAATTGAACCAGGAGTCTCTGGAGCTGCATGACTAGGAATGCCGCCAGGAAACGAAAATCTTTTAAATAATTTTCTTAAACCATTTTCATCATATGTTATATCTTTATATATTTCACTATACGTTCCCTCTAAATATGTATTAGCTACTAAACTGTTGCCCCCGTGGCCAGGCCCAGATATATAAATCATGTTTAAATCATAGTCACTAATTATTCTATTTAAATGCGCATAAATAAAATTTTGAGCCGGAACCGTGCCCCAATGTCCAACTATTTTATGCTTAATATCCTTTTCCGTAAGATGCCTTTTTAATAAGGGGTTATCAAGCAAATAAAGCTGGCAAGCAGAAAGATAATTTGCTGCATTAAAATACTTATCAATCAAACAAAGCTTATTTTCATCCATATAATCCCCTCTATTCTTTTATAATTATATAATGTTTTAAAAAAAACAGCAAGTAATTTAAAAAAAATACTTATTAATTTAAGTATTTTTACATTGTCTTTGTACAGTATTTAAAAACACTTCAGTTATATCATAATTATCACACACAGAAAGAGAAATAATTTTATCTAAAGCTAAAGATATCTCGTTATTTAAATTATAATTATCACTAAATTCTAATCGCATTACATTTTGATTAAGTTCCTTAGAAACAAGTTTAATATCATTATCCATAAAACTCATAAGATGCCTATTAGGATTAAAACTTAGCGTAAGCTCATCGACAATTATATCAATTTTATCTCTACTATCATTTAAATATTTAGTAACCGGAACATAATAATAATTTTCATTTATTTGATTTATATAATATATTGTAACATCGACAATATCTTTAGTGTTAGTAAGGTTAAATTCCTTATTTATTCCAAAAGATCTGTCTAAAGTACTAGGTAAATTAATTTTCGTCTTCGGAAGCTTAGTTAATATATCCCCCTCAACATAAATTATTATTTTATCAACTTTATCAATTGAAGTTAAAGTGTAAACAATAGCCTCAATCATTTTCTCCTCTAAATCTTTTTCAATATCAAGTAAATCCTTAGAAAAATCAACTTTAAGTACATTTCTATCATAGCTTAAACTCAAAACCTCAGTATCCGGAGGAATAATCGCACTAAAACCACTAGGAACCTTACTTTCCATACCACCAACGGTAAGTATTTTAATAAGTTCCCGTGCTCTACTTTCTATACTACTATTAGAAACAGGAGCTTCAGTTAAAGCTACATAACTATTTTGGTCCATCAAAAATATAGGTAAACTAACTAAAGAAGAATCAACATATTCCAATTCCTCTTTAACATTTAATTTTGGAACATTTGCAGGAATCAAATATATTAAAAATAAAGCAAACAACGCTGCAAAAGACAAACACATTTTCCTTATCGATATTCTTTTAAGCATAATACCACCTACTTAATGATATGAAAAAAAAGGCCATTTATAACCTTTTATAATGATAATTCGCCAAGTCTTAGTAATTCAATCACAGCACCAGCACGACCTTTTACGCCGAGTTTTTGCATAGCATTTGAAATATGATTTCTCACAGTTTTATCACTTATTTTTAGTATTGAAGCAATTTCACTAGTACTATTATTTTTCATAAGTAATTCAAACACTTCACGCTCTCTTTTAGTTAAAATACTATTTGTCATATTTCCCTCACTTTCTTAAGTCGGGTGGCTTATACTTACTCATAAATACTATATGCCAAAGACTTTCTTAAGTGAAAATAAAAGCCCAAAAAACTTTCCATAAAAGAAAGTTTATTTTTGAAATTTAACTGATATAGACATTGGCAAATCAAAATTAGATTGAACAAGTCTCATAATTTTATTTGCCACACCAGCATCATGCTTTTTACTATCAACTGTAACTGTAGCATTACTATTTTCAATACTAATAAAAGATTTATAACCTAATTCTTTTTCTATTTTACTCTCTATTTGCTCCTCTAAAGATCTATTTTTATTAAGCTTTTGAAGTTCTTCAAAAGCCTTATTTTTTTCTTCAGTAGTAGCCTTAGAATTAGTAAGAATCTTCTTAAGCTCTGTTATCTTATCAAGCATTTTTTCTTCAGATTCAACCCTCAAAGCTACAAGCTCCGCACTTTCTAAAGGCTCTTCAGTAACCGTCACCTCTTCAGTTTTCTTACTACCATTATTAGTTGCCATTAAAAGTTCACTAGGCATAGTTATATAATATACACTAAGCACTAATATCAAACTAAACAAAGTTAAAAACCACAAACTCCTTTTGTTAATCATTATTATCCCTCCTAGTCCCTCTTTAATAAATAATACGTAGTATTATTTACTTTATGACAACAAATTAATTTATTTTCTTAATTTACCACTCTTAAGCAAATTTAATAATTTCAAATTTTGTGAAGACGTTCCTTTATAATTAACAATACCATTGTTTGCCGCAATAATTTTTCGGTTATTAAAAGAAGAATCAACACCTATCCCCTTCAAAGCATCAACAAACGAAAGACCTTTATAATTAGACGAATAATAACTACTATCACCTCTTAAAGCATTTAATAAATTCATATTTTGCGATGAACTTCCTTTATAAGTATCACTAAAGCCTAACTTTTTATAAAGCTCTTTTCTTGCGGCAAGTGAACTATCAAAACCAGAGCCTTTTAAAGCATCAACAATAGAAGTTCCTGTATAGCCACTTAAATCAGGCAAATCACTTACACCATCACTACCACCAGTGCTTACAAAAATATTTCTATATAAATAATCCATATCTACATTACCACTAATTCCACTGACTCTTCCCGAAGAAGTATACTGCCACATATCATACTTTCCTTTATATGTATTAGTATTATTATATTGAGCAACCCATATAGTATATTTTTTCTCGAGTTTTTTATAATCTAAATAAGTTGTAAAAAAATACTTATTAGCGTATATACCAGCCCAATAACCAGCCTTTTCTATTTTTTCACAAAAAGCCTCACACATACTAGTCAAAGTATTTTTACCTAAATTAATTTGTGATTTATCCTCGATATCAAAATATACCGGTAAATTTAACCCCCTTCCATTAAGCCACTTAATAACAACATCTGCCTCTTTCTTAGCATCACTTACACTTTTTGCATAAGAATAATGATAAATGCCTATTGGAACATTTTCATTTTTAAAGCCTTCATAATTTTCCTCAAACTTAGGGTCTTTTTGACTTTCATACCTGCCATACCCAATCCTTATAATTACAAAATCTATATAATTCTTAACTTTAGCAAAATTAATATTTCCTTGATATTTAGAAACATCTATTCCTTTATATTTCATAATTTACCTCCTACAATTATATATGAAAAATAAAAAAAATAGAAACAATTTATAACTATTAAAAAACCGCCTAAGCGGTTTATTTTTAAATGGCGGAGCAGGAGGGATTTGAACCCTCGCGCCGGTTACCCGACCTACACCCTTAGCAGGGGCGCCTCTTCAGCCTCTTGAGTACTACTCCATCAAGACTACGACTATAATTTTACCTTAATTATTAATTACTGTCAAGATTATAAATAAAAAAAGAAGTTTTAAACTCCTTTTATGAAAATATTTTTGTAATTATAAATATAACAACATAAAAAATTACATTAGTAGTTAAATATATATAACCATATTTATTTTCATCTTTATCACCCAAAAATTTAATTCCATGATAGCTATAAACCGCACTTAGCATAAAACCTAACATAGTAACAATAAATGCGAATGTAACATTTAAAAACATAAGTACAGAACTAACAAGTAAAACTACTGAATTAATGATAGAAGTAACCCCATATAAAGCATATACTTCTTTAAAATCTGCAGCTCTTTTAAATATTTTAGAATTAACTAAATACAAAATACCTACATAAATAAATGATAAAGCAAATAAAGTAACAAGAACTATAAAAAACGTCTTAGCATAAGGTAAATTTGCAGATATACCATATGAATAATAACCAGATCCCATACTTGCAGTAACCATTGAATAAGCGTTTTTCATCATTGACATAGTAAATAGTCCAGTTACCACAGCCAAAATACCAACTAAAACCATAGCTAAGTTAAAATTACTCTTCTTAGCAAAATCCTTCATTGTATCAATAGGTTTTATAAACATTCCCTTACATATATCCAATAATTTTTGAACATCTAAATTATACATAGCAGATGGTGTACAGTCACATTTTTCTCCATCATTTAATTTTCTTCCACAATTTGTACAAAATTTAGCCATTTTTTAAACACACTCCTTCTAAAATAAACTAAAATATTTTGGAAAACTTGAAATACTAACAAGCTTATATTTTCCATTTACATAATCAAAATCCAAATAAATTGTATCATTTACTTTCTTCGTATTTTTTCTCTCTTCACCTAGCCAAGTCTTAGTAACAGTATACTCATAATTAAATTTAGCTGTGACAGAAACATATGAACCATTAAGTTTCGTGCTGGTAATGTTAACATTTTTAACATCTAGTTTTGTAAGACCACAAGCATTTACCCCAGAAACAATATACCCATATTCTCGCTCTAAGCCATCAAGATTAGCGCCATCATAGTCATACTCTTTTTTAATATCCGAAAACGCCTTTTTTTCGGTAGCGCTTTGATATAAAGAATTAATCATATCTGGAAGTAATTTTTCAATTTTAGTCTGCTCATCTTTTGATACATTCAAATTAGTTAAATCAACATTAATATTATTAATATTAATATTACTATTTAATGAAAGCCCATTTTTTAGTGTAACAACGACATCATAATTGCCTTTAAGTAAAGCTGGAATAACATACTTATTATAAGTATCATTAGAATCTTTAGCTAAATACTTTTTAGTTAATTTTATATTCTGAATACTAACAGTCGCATCTTTAGGAGCCGTAATCATTACATTACTTAATAATAAAAAATTATCATTACTAATTTCCCAGTTATCAAAAAATAAAAACTTATTTTTCTTATTTTTATTAAGACTAATAACAAAACTACTTTCGGTTTTATCACCCTTTTTAATATAATTGATAACAACCCGAGATGTAAGCGCATTAGAATCCACTTTACTTATAGAATAATTGATAATATCTTGCCCTGATAAATCTGCAACCTTTTTAAACATTTTTTTACTAGTAAACCCAGAATTATCAACATTCAAATAACCATAAAGCTTATCAGCATTACCACTTGAGACAGCTAAAAAATAATCCTTAGCAATGCTTTCAGGTTTAAACTTATTAGATAAAAAAGCAAAACAACAAGCTGAAACAATGACAATAGCTAAAACAAAGCCAAATATCATCTTTGTTTTTTTATCAAAGGGTTTTCTTACTTTATCCTTATTATTTGAAACCAGTTTAACACCGCAATCCTCGCAAAACTTAGCACCCTTAACATTCTTTTTGCCACATTCCTGACAAAACATAAAGCCCATTTCCTTTCTAAAAGAATAAAATTCTTTACCATATTATAGCATATTTTATAACTTTTAGAACAAATTTAAAAAAGATTTCAAATTAATGAAAATCTTTTTAATATAAACAGTTACCCGGTGTTCTTGGAAATGCACTAACATCTCTTATATTATCCATACCAGTCATATACATCAATAATCTTTCAAAGCCCATTCCAAAACCTGAATGAACCGTCGTTCCATATTTTCTAAGATTCATATACCAAATATATTCATCTTTGTTCATTCCAAGTTCTTCAATACGTTTACCTAATTTATCAAAATCATCTTCCCTTTGGCTCATACCATAAGTTTCACCAATTCCTGGCATTTCCAAATCTGCATTAGCTACAGTTCCATCATCCATCTGCTTCATATAAAAACACTTCTTAACTTTAGCTGGCCAGTATGTTATAAAAACAGGACAGTTATAGTATTCAGTAATATATCTTTCATGTTCTTTTGCTAAATCTTCACCATACTCAGGTTTAAACTGAAAATCGACATCAGCTTTTTTAAGTATTTCAATACATTCCTTGTAAGTAGCTCTAACAAATTTACTATTAACAACTGTATTTAACTTATCTAAAAGACCATTTTCAACATTCTTATCTAAAAAAGCAAATTCATCTGGGCATTTTTCTAAAGTATAACTAATAACATACTTCATCAAGTCTTCAGAAATATCCATAATCCCTTCTAAATCGCAAAATGCAACTTCAGGCTCAATCTGCCAAAATTCAGCTATATGTAAAGGAGTATGAGACGGATCCGCTCTAAAAGTAGGACCAAATGTATAAATCTTACTAAAAGCTTGAGCAAAAGCTTCCCCTTCAAACTGTCCAGAAACAGTAAGTCCTACAGGTGTTCCAAAATATTCATTATCATTATTTGTCTTTCCAGTTTTAGCTATTTCTTCAAGATTTTGAGTTGTTACCTGAAACATCTCACCAGCACCCTCACAATCACTTGACGTAAAAATAGGAGTGTTTGCATAAATATAACCTCTATCCTGGAAAAACTTATGAATAGCCATAGAAGCAACACTTCTTATTCTAAATACAGCTTGAAAAGTATTAGTTCTAAATCTTAAATAAGACTGTTCCCTTAAAAATTCCATAGAATGTTTTTTCTGCTGTATAGGATAGTCCTCAGGACAGTCACCATGAAGCACTATATCAGTAACTTTTACTTCATAATCTTGGCCCTTTCCCATAGATTCAATTAATTCACCTTCAACCTCTATCGCACTACTAATACGAAACTTTTGAATATCTTCAAAATTTGAAAGGGTATTATCATAAACAAGTTGAAGTTGTCTAAAGGCCGTTCCATCAGAAAAATATATAAAACCAAAATTCTTCTGTTTACGGTGGTTTCTTATCCAACCTTTTAATTTAATTTTTTTTCCTAAATATTTTTTTTCATCCTTATATAACTCATCCAAATATATATAATCCATATTATCACTCCTTATCTTTTTTCAATTTCTTTTATCATAGTACTTCTTGCAATAGTTGGATTAGCTTGTCCCCTAGTTTTTTTCATAATCTGACCAGTAAGCCAGTCGATAACATTATTTCTACCATTTTTATATTTTAAAATCACATCAGGGTTTTCATCAAGTACTTCATTAGCAATCTTAATAATTTCCCCTTCATCACTCATTTGTTTCATACCTTTTTCTTTAACAACTTCTTGTGGAGTTTTACCACTAGTTAAAATATCTTCAAATACTTCTTTAGCTTGTTTAGAAGAAATTTCCTTAGAATTTACTAAATCAATTAAATCCTTAAGCATTTTAGGAGTAAGTGTTATTTCATCAAATTCAAGCTCAAGCTTATTTAAATTACCAAGTAAATTAGTAGTAACCCAGTTAGAAGCAAGTTTAGGATCAGCATGTAAATTAATGCATTCATCATAAAAATCTGAAACCTTTTTATCTTTAATTATAATAGTTGCATCATAATCAGTAATTCCATACTCGTTAATATATTTTTCTTTTCTTTCATAAGGAAGAGTTGGAATAGACTTTTTAATTTCTAAAAGCCACTCTTTTGGAATTTTAAATTTCGGAATATTAGGCTCTACAAAATATTTATAATCAATTGCGTCTACTTTTTCACGCATACTTATTGTAGATGAAGACTCCTCATCCCATCTTCTAGTTTCCTGAACTATTTCATCACCCTTACCAGCATCTAAAAGTTCAGTTTGCCTTTTTATTTCATAATTAATTGCATCTCTAACGCCTCCAAATGAGTTTACATTTTTCATCTCAACCTTAGTTCCCCAATTTTTAGGATCACTATCATCTAAAGATGCATCCATTAAAGATACATTAACATCACATCTAACCTGTCCTTTTTTACTATCAGCCTCACTAATACCAGTATATTGATAAATACTTCTTATAGCTTCTAAAAAAGCAACAGCCTCATCCGCACTTCTAAAATCAGGCTCAGTAACAAGTTCAAGTAAAGGAACGCCAGCTCTATTATAATTAATCCTCGTTCCAGATGGATAATGATCAGAACTAGCAGCATCTTCTTCTAAATGTAAATTATTAATTCTAATCTTTTTCTTTTCACCATTAAGCTCATAAGTAAACTCTCCAAAACTACCAATAGGAGCTGGTTTAGTTTCCTGCGTAATTTGAAATCCTTTAGGAAGATCTGGATAATAATAATTCTTTCTTTCAAAATATAAATATTCTGGCTGTGTGCATCCTAAAATCATACTCATCATAAGCCCCATACGAACAGCTTCTTTATTAACTGTAGGAAGAGTACCAGGAAAAGCCATATCAACTGGCCTTATACTAGCATTAGGATATTCACTATAATCATTTTTAGCAGATGAAAAGGCTTTAGTTTTAGTTTCACTAATCTCACAGTGCATCTCAAGGCCAATCATAACTTTATATTTCATTATTTAGCCCCCTTTGCTACTTGTCCTTTATAGTTCATAACACTTTCAAGCGCATAAGCAATATTAAGAACATTTACATCGTCATAACATTTGCCAGTAATATTAACCCCAACTGGTAAATCATTTATAAATCCATTAGGAATGGTAATTGAAGGAAAACCTCCAAAATTACCAATCTGTAAATGTTCTTCTAAAATAGCCGTATTTTGATCAAGAATATCCTTAGAACCTTCAAGTTTTTTAGCAGGCCCAGTTCCAACAGGAAGAATAACTGCATCATATTTTTCATATAATTTGTTCCACGTATCAACAAGTAGTCTTCTAACTCTTTGAGCATTATGGAAATACCTATCTTTGTTTTGAGCTTGTAATACATATGAACCAATTACAAACCTTCTTTTAATTAAAGGTGAAAAACCTTTAGTCCTATAATTTTTAAGTGATTCATCCCACTTTTCGCCTTCAGCTCTAGGTCCAAAAATAAATCCAGTTAAATTAGACATATTACTTGTCGCTTCCGCACAAGAAATGACAACATATACTGATGGAAGAGCATTTAAAAGTTTTTGACTAACACTCTCTTCGGTAACCTCCATGCCAAGCTTCCTGCACTTTTCTATAGTATCCATAAAATTAGCTAAATGCATTTTTAACTCTTCATCAGCATTAGGATAATTATTAATATCACATATTTCTTTTATATAACATAGTTTCTTTCCGCCTACATTACCATCAATAGACGAATATAAATTAATATCAGATGAATCCCAGCTCGTCATATCATATTTATCTATGCCCTTCATACCATCGACAACTATAGCTGCATCTTTAACACTTCTAGTAAGCGCACCGCAGTGATCAAGCGATGACGCAAAAGGAAATAAACCATATCTAGAAATCATTCCATAAGTAGGCTTATAACCTACAATACCACAGTAAGCTGCCGGCTTTCTAATAGAGTCACCTGTATCAGACCCAGTCGCATAAGGATAAACACCAGAAGCAACTGCCGCTGCAGAACCAGCAGAAGAACCAGCACACATTCTAGTATGATCCCAAGGATTAGTTACTATCCCAGTATGACAAGTTGTCCCAGTTCCACCCATACCAAACTCATCTAAAGCCGTTTTATTAACAGCGACAGCTCCTTTTTTAGTTAAATTTTCAATAGCTGTTGCTGTAAAAAATGGAACATAATCTTTTAAAGTATTAGATGATCCCGTAGATAAAATGCCTTTAGTACTATAATTATCTTTAATACCATAAGGTATGCCAGATAAAAATTCATCAGTAACTGGTGTCTCTTTAGCATCATCTATAATAGTTACAAAGGCATTACACTTATCCTGCACTTCATGTGATTTTTCTAAAGCTTCTTTTATAAGCTCACTACTTGTAACTTTTCCTTTAACTAAAGCTTCGTGAATTTCCTCAATACTCTTATCCATGTATGCCATTTTAGCCCACCACCCTTGGTACTTCAATTTCATCGCCAGCTACTCTATCACAATTAGCTAAAAGTTCCTCAACTTTAATAGATTCTTCTGGCTCATCTTCTCTAAGCTCATACTCAAAATCATCTAAAGTATGAGTCATTGGAATAACTTTTTCAATATCAGGAATTTCATTGATAATATCTATATTTCTATCAATTATTTCAAATTCATCCAAAACCATTTGATTTTCTTCATCAGTTAAACCAATTAATAATTTATCAGCGTAATCATCAACCATTTCTTTAGTAAATTTTTCCATTATATTACCTCCATTTTTATATATAAAAAAAAGATGGCGCCCAATGTAGGACTCGAACCTACGACCTAACGGTTAACAGCCGTGCGCTCTACCGACTGAGCTAATTGGGCAAAATAAGTGGCGCCTGATGTAGGGCTCGAACCTACGACCTAACGGTTAACAGCCGTGCGCTCTACCGACTGAGCTAATCAGGCAAAAATAAAGTGGCGCCCAATGTAGGACTCGAACCTACGACCTAACGGTTAACAGCCGTGCGCTCTACCGACTGAGCTAATTGGGCAAAATAAGTGGCGCCTGATGTAGGGCTCGAACCTACGACCTAACGGTTAACAGCCGTGCGCTCTACCGACTGAGCTAATCAGGCATTTAAACAAAAAACAGTTACCATCCCTAAGGACGAATAACTGTAATTCGCGGTACCACCTTATTTATCACATCAAGTGATCACTCTATAGTTCCATCTTTAAAGAAACTTATAATATGGTAACGGATTACAGCCGACTTACTTTACTAAATTTCAAATAAGTAACTCCGTGGTGTTATTCATATAACTCTTACTACTAGTTCCCACCATCCTAGCTCTCTATAAGTAGTATTTTATATTACTTCTCCACTTCATAGTCTATATAAGATAATAATTAACAAAATTGGTGACCTGTACGGGATTTGAACCCATGAATGCGTGCGTGAAAGGCACGTGTGTTAACCGCTTCACCAACAGGCCAAAAACAAATGGTGGGCCTGGTAGGACTTGAACCTACGACCCCACGCTTATCAAGCGTGTGCTCTAACCAACTGAGCTACAGGCCCAAATGACATTTGACTTTTTAAGTATACCCTATTTTATGAATTTTGACAAGCATTTTTTACAAAAAAAATAAATTTAACATTCTTTTTATATATTATAGTCACTTTTTATAATAAATATTTGCAATTTACTATTCCTTTTTTTCCATTTTCGTGATATACTTTATAAGTAGTTGACTCCTTAGCTCAGTTGGTAGAGCAACTGACTCTTAATCAGTGGGTCTAGGGTTCGAATCCCTAAGGGGTCACCAGTATACAAATAACGACTTGTAAAATAGTCGTTTTTATATTATTCATATATAAACGAAAGAAACTTCGTAAAATATTAAAGAAACACTTAATATGCGATGTGGAGTGTTACCCATTTTTGGTATACCTAATTCATTGCTGAGTTAGGTGCTTCTTTTATTTTAGTATTACAAAAAGTAATACTATAAGTAAAAGAAAAAAACTTATTACGAAATCATAATAAGCTTTTCTTTTTACATAAGTTCAAATTCTATACCAATAAATTCATAATCCTTAACATTATCTTTTCCAAATATATCATTAAATTTTATTACCGCTTTTCATAGCTTCATAAACATCATCATATATTATATACTTAAAATTTTTCATACATACTCCAAATAAAAAGCTAACAAAAGTTAGCTTACCTAGTTACACTAATTCCACTTTGGTTAGTCTTCACTATTTTTTGATAAAAATCACGTTCTAAAGCTTTAAATTTTTCAGTATCATAACTAACATTATATTCTTCCAAATCAGGAAGTAATTTTTCGCCAAATATATAATTATATTCCTCGACACTAGGATACATTTGACTAACCATATACTGCATCTCCGGTAGTAAAGAGCTATGCCCTTCAGCACCTTGTTTCTTAACGTAATTTTCGTTTGCTTTATCTAAGAGTTCCATCGCCATACTACTTTGCCTCCGCTTCAATCATCGCTTTTAATACTTTTTCAGAATCATTTCCAAAATAAGCCTCATACAAAACATCTTCTCCAATTGCCTTACTAATTAAATTAACTATAACCATTTCATCAGTAAAGAAATTGTTTTCCACATCACCTACTAAATTATTAGTAAGTATTTCTGTATAACCTTCATTCAAAGCAACTAGCGTCCCCTCTGAATTATTAAAACCATAATAATTATCTTTAGCAGTAATTATCCCAAGAAGTGCATGCATAAGCCAATGCTTAGCATCACATTCTTCAAATCTAGGAGCATTAATAACAATCTCATTATTAAATGGTTTGTATTCACATGGAAGCTTAGCCAAATACATACTTTCCCTTTTTATTTTTAAGGTTTTAAGTCTATCCTTCAAAGTCTCTAAACTAACGTCCTTAAACGTACCATTAAAAATCATTATTAATTCCAAAAGGTTTTCTTTAACACCATCCGTAATACTTTGATTACCGTCAAGTATGACTTTGATTTCTTCAAGCATAATCTTAATCACCTAAAAAGATTATAGCACAACAACTACCTTTTGTATACGATTTTATCGATTTTTTTTGACATTTATTAGACACTTTCGTTTACTATATATTTACTTTACCCTTAAAAATCAAAGCTTTTTCCACAACACAAATGTGGAAAAATAATTTCGTTTTTTAAAGAATAATTTTTTGAAAACATTCATACCAATAACTTTTTTAAACAATAAATTCCTTATTTAATTTACTTATAACCATATATTTGATAAAATATTATTGGTGATTTAAATGAAAAAATTTTTGCCAGTAATACTAGGCACCGATGCCAACGCATATGGACTTGCAAGATCATTCCACGAAAAATACGGTATTAAATCATTAGCAGTCGGCAAAGCCCAACTAATTGAAACCAAAAATAGTAAAATTATTGACGTCATTATTTGCAAAAATCTCTCAGAAGAAAATACTTTTAAAGAAGTAATGACTAATATTGGAAAAGAATATAAAAACAAATACAAAAAATTAATACTATTATCGTGTGCCGAATGGTACACAAATCTAATTGTCAATAATAAAGATTTACTAGAAAAATATTTTATTGTACCTTTTTCAAACAAAGAACTTAAAGATAAATTAGAAAACAAAGAATCTTTCTATCAAATTTGTGAAAAATATAATTTAGATTATCCCAAAACATACATAGTGACATACAAAAATTATAAAAATATAAATTTACCATTTTCCTTCCCCGTAGCCGTAAAGCCAGCAAGCAGTACTGAGTATTCTAAAGTAGACTTTAAAGGAAAAGAAAAAAGCTATAAAGCTAAAAATCAAGAAGAGCTAGAAAAAATAATAACTAACATATATAGTTCTAATTATCGTTCAAACATTATTGTTCAAGACTTTATTCCAGGAAATGATGATACCATGTGGGTTATGAACTGTTACTCGAATAAAAACGGAAAAGTTAAAATGATGTGTTTAGGCCACTGCATATTAGAAGAACACACACCTTATGGTATAGGAAATTATAAAGCTCTAATATCAGACGGAAACGAAAAACTATACAAACAAATTAAAAAATTTTTAGAAGATATAAAATATGTCGGATATTCAAACTTTGATTTTAAATATGACTATAGAGATAATAAATTTAAATTATTTGAAATAAACATACGCCAAGGAAGAAGCAGTTTTTTTACAACTGCCGCCGGATGTAATCTTGCAAAATACGTTGTTGAAGACTATATCTTAAATGAAGAAAAAGAAACTGTATATAACTATAACAAATATTTATGGTTATATACTCCTAAAAATCTATTAAAAAAATATGTATATAACAAAGATGCATTAAATGAAGCATTAAAATTAATTAAAGAAAAAAAATATACGTATACCCTAAAATATTCTAAAGATTTTAGCCTATACAGATGGTTTTGGGCGAACAGAATATATATGAAAGATTATAAACTATTTAAATTATACCCACCAAAGGACAGTGATTAAATGAAATACGATTTAGGAATTGTAGGAGGCTTGGGCCCTCTAGCTAGTAGTTATTTATATGAAATGATCACAAAAAAAACAAAAGCAAGTAAAGATCAAGATCATTTAAATATTGCTCTTTTAAGTTATGCAAAAACGCCGGACAGAACAGCATACATTTTAGATAAAACTAACGAAAGCCCATACCCCTACTTACTCGAAAACTGTAAAATTCTAGAAAAATTAGGCGTTAAAATAATCTCAATACCATGTAATACATCATGCTACTTTCATGATAAATTGCAAAAAGAAATAAATGTACCAATAAATAACATTATTAAAAATACCGTTAAACATCTTAAAAATAAAGGCTATAAAAAAGTGGCTATCTTAGCTACTACCGGAACAATTAAATCTAATCTTTATCAAACTGAACTTATAAAAGAAAATATTGAATATTGTCTTCCTGACCAAGACAAAGTAATGAAATTAATTTATGAATATGTTAAAAGTGGTAAAGAAGTAGAACCTAATATGATTGAAAATATTGTCAAAGATACGAGTGCCGATGCCTACATTTTAGGATGCACTGAACTTTCTGTATTAAAAGGAAAACTAAAATTAGCTGATAATTTCATAGACCCATTAGAAATTGAAACAGAAAATATCTTAAGATTTTTAAATAAACTATAGAAAGGAATCAATTAACAAGAAATTAAATATTTCTATAAAATTGATTATATGTGATACTATGTGTGGATTTTGTGGATACATAAACAAAAAAGATAAAGATGAAATAAAAAAAATGAATGACGCTATCATTCATAGAGGACCCGATGACGAATCATATTACAAAGACGAAAATATAGCTATGGGTTTTAGAAGACTTTCAATTATTGACCTAGAAGGCGGAAGGCAACCTATGACTAACGAAGATGACTCTATGATAATCACCTATAACGGAGAAATATATAATTTTAAAGAATTAAAGGAAGACCTAATAAAAAAAGGGCATACTTTTAAAACCAATACTGACACTGAAGTAATATTACACGGTTATGAACAATACCAAGAAAAAATATTAGATAAATTAAGAGGCATGTTTGCCTTTGTAATTTGGGATAAAAAAAATGAAATACTATTTGGAGCCCGTGACCACTTCGGTCAAAAACCTTTCTACTATGCAAACATGAAAGGAACATTTATGTACGCTTCAGAAATAAAAAGTCTTTTATATCATAGTGATTTTTCAAAAAAAGTAAATGAAAAAGCCTTAAAACCATACTTAACTTTTCAAACATCAGTACTGGATGAAACATTTTTTAAAGGCGTTTATAAATTAAGACCTGGTCACTATTTTAAATATGATCATAAAATAAATAAAATGCAAATAGAAAAATACTATGATACTAATTTTAAACCAATGGTCCAAGACTTCGATAAATTAGTTGATCAAATAGATGAAACCATTACAAAATCAATCGACTATCACATTATAAGCGATGTCCCAGTTGGAGCCTACCTTTCAGGTGGTATAGATTCATCATATGTTGTTAGTTATCTAAAACCAGACAAAACATTTTCAGTGGGTTTTGACTATAAAGACTTTAATGAAGTCCCAATGGCCAAAGATTTATCAGATATACTTGGAATACAAAATAAAAATGAATTAATAAATGCTGATGACTTTTTTGAAAGTATTGATAAAGTCCAGTATTATGCCGATGAACCAACAGCTAACTTATCAGCCGTTCCTTTATACTTTTTATCAAAATTAGCCGCAAAAGATGTTAAAGTTGTTCTATCAGGTGAAGGTGCTGATGAACTATTTGGCGGATATACTTCATATGATGAAGATAAAACTTTAAAAAAATACCGCAAATTACCTTTCTTTATAAGAAAATTTATAAAAAACATTGTATCCCCTCTTCCAAGCTTTCACGGCAAAAATTTTTTAACAAAAGGCGGATCAAAAATCGAAGACTATTATGTTGGAAATGCATTCATTTTTGATAATAAAGAAGCTAATAATATATTATCACCAACTTATCAAAATGATATAACATACCAAGATATAACAAAACCATACTTTGATAAAGTAAAAGGAAGAGACGACGTTACTAAAATGCAATATTTAGATATGTATTTTTGGCTTCCTAATGATATACTTTTAAAAGCTGATAAAATGAGCATGGCAAACTCTTTAGAGCTTAGGGTGCCAATATTAGATAAAGAAGTATTTAAACTAGCTAAAACAATTCCTACAGAATATAAAATATCACATAATACGACAAAATACGCTTTAAGAAAAGCCGCTTCAAGAAGAATTCCAGAAGCATGGTATAAAAGAAGAAAAAAAGGATTCCCTGTACCAATTATAAAATGGTTTAGAGAAGAAAAATATTATAATATTGTAAAAGAAATATTTGAAGAAGATTTTACTAAAGAATTTTTTGATCAAAAAAAACTTTTAAAAATGTTAGATGAACACTACAAATCTAAAAAGAATAATTGTAGAAAATTATGGACAGTATTTGTATTTCTCATCTGGTATAAAAAATTCTTTATAGATATTAAACCTGAAGCTTAAAAACTTCAGGTTTTTATTAAAAATCATATAGACTGCATTAAGCCATTAATATAAATTTCTTCTTTTTCATCAATAATTCCATCGATAATTTGAACTTCTATCTTATCTTTTATAATTTTATCAATCTTTCTTGCACCATATATTTTATAATTTGAAAGTTTTACAATATCATCAGCAATATCTTTATCTATTCTTATCTTAATTTTACTATCATACTTATTTTTTAAATCATTAAATCTTAAATCGATTATTTTTTTAATATCTTTCTCACTAAGATAATTAAACTCTGTAATATTATCGACCCTATTGATAAAAGGAATAGAAAAATTTTCATTTAATTTAGACGTCTCATCTATCTTATTATTAAAGCCCAAACTATTACCCAAATAACCAACATTAGACGTCATCACTATAACAACATTATCAAACCTAATTTCATTACCCCTACTGTTTTTAATTTTACCGTAATCTAAAACCTGTAAAAACAAATTAATAACATTACTATGCGCTTTTTCTATCTCATCCAAAATTAAAACTGAATTAGGCTTATTTCTAATTTGATCTAAAATACCACCATCATCATATCCTACATAACCAGGTGGTGATCCAATAAGTTTACTTATACTATGACCCTCTTTATATTCACTCATATCAAGTTTAATAACATTATTCCCCGCCAAGGCTTTACCAAATAAAACCGCAAGCTCTGTTTTACCAACACCTGATGGACCACAAAATAAAATAGAATAACACTTATCACTAAATCCTAATTTTATTTTTTTAGCAATATTAGTAACTTCTCTCACCGCTTTATCCTGACCGATAATACTTTCTTTAAATATTTTTTCAGTCTTTAAGATTATATTTTTTTTCTCATTTAAAACCTCATACACCGGAACTGCAGATTTTAAACTTACAACTTCTGCAACATCCTTTTTAGTAACCTTTTTCCTTCTTCGTTTATATAAATTAAGTTCTAAATTGTTTATTGTATCCATAATCTCATATTCATAATTTTTTAACTTACTAGCTTCTTCAAAATTATTATTTAAGATTGCTTTTCTTTTATTAGTTATAATTTGTTTTAATTCCTTATTTTTATTTCTATACTTTTTCGCATCATCACTTTCCTTCAAACTGACCATAGCCGAAACTTCATCTAATATATCAATAGAACGGTCAGGTTCATTTCTATCATATATGTATTTTGAAGAAAGTTTTATAATTAGTTCAACTATATCAGATGTAATAATAACATTATGAAAGCTTTCATAAATTCCCTTTAAATTCATTAAAATATCTTTAACAGTCTGCTCTGAAGGCTCTTCTATTAAAATTTTTTGAAATCGCCTTTCTAAAGCACTATCTTTTTCAATATACTTTTTATATTCTAAAATAGTAGTAGCTCCAATACACCTAATTTTACCTCTAGCCAAAGCCGGTTTAAATATATTAGAAGCATCTATTGCCCCCTCTGCCCCACCAGCGCCAACTAAAGTATGAACCTCATCAATAAATAAAATAATGTCATCATTTTCTTCAAGCTCTTTTAATATTTTATTCATCCGTTCCTCAAATTCGCCCCTATATTTAGTGCCAGAAACTGCTGAAGCCATATCTAAACTAATTATTCGCTTATTTTTAAGAGTCATAGGAACCTCTCCATTTACAATCATACTGGCTATTGACTCAACGATAGCCGTTTTACCAACACCAGCTTCCCCAATTAAAATAGGATTATTCTTTGTCCTTCTTGAAAGAATTTCTAAAACTCTCTTTACTTCTTTTTCCCTGCCAGTTATTGGATCAATCTGCCCATTAATTGCCTTCTGATTAAGATCAGTTCCCAACTCTTCAATAAGTAATTTTTTACTACTTTTCTTACTAACTAATTTATAAGAAAAATCATTATATAGTTCATCAATATCTATATTCATCCCCATTAAAATTCTAATAGCGACGCCTTCGCCCTCCTCAAGCAAGCTTAAAAATAAATGATTTATAGTAACCACACCGTCATTATTATCCTTCGCATCAATAACCGCATTTTCTAATATTCGCTTTAAAAGAGGTGTATACAAAAACCATTGACTAGGTTTACTTCCCTTTCCAAGCACTTTAATAATCTCTTTTCTAAATACATGATAATCCAAATTATATTTTTTAAGTCTATCTGTAATATCATTATTACCTTTTAAAATAGAAAGTAATAAATGTTCTGATGAAACATAAGGATGACAAAGATCATACATTTCTTTTTTCGCATTTACTAAAACTTTTCTAGCTTCTTCCTCAAAATTGCCAAACATAATATTCTCCCTTCATTACATTCTATGAATATAATGTGACTGTTTGAAGAAAAATAATCAGGCAAATTAAGACAAAAAAACTTTAGAAAAAATCTAAAGCTTTAATACTATTTATACAATTTATAACATTCAACTACCTTTAAAAGCAAATCAAAATCAGAAATCTTCAAATTATCAATGGTAAGAACATTGTCAAATCCTTTTAACCTAGCTTTATCAAGCTTATACTTAGAAAAACTATCAATACATGACTGAACATTAACAATATTTACATTTTTAACCATCTGATTTTCAATAATCATTACTTTTTTACTCAAAAATTTCTTATTAAAACTCATTGGACGCATTAAATCAGGTTTAATATCAATTAAATATGATTTGTTTAAATCTAATTTGACATTACTAACTCCACTTTTATTTTTAGCATTCCCGCTAGATTTAACATATCTTATTTTACTAAAATCAATATTAGAAGGTTTAAACTTTCTAGTTTTTATAGCCTCATTTAAATAACTAAAAACCTTATTTGAAATAGGTACTTTCTTGTATAACTTTTTATTATCATTTAAAACAAGTTTAATATTTTGGGCCTTATTATAATCTAAATTAACTAATTTATAATTTTTAAACTTAACATTCTCATTTAAATAACTAAAATTCGCACTATTTAAAAATACTTTACTAAATAATTTTTCTTTTTCTAATTTATGATCTAAGTTAATATTCTTAAGCTTATCAGAATCCAAGTTAACAAGCCTATACTTTTTAGACTTAGTTATTTCATTTAAATAACTATACAAATTATCTTTAAGAGTAATAATATTATATAACTTTGGCTTACTAACAATATTTAAACTAATAGACTCAAGTTTATTAATATCAAATTTAAATGGTTTCAATTTAGGCTTATATTCACTTTTGCCTTGAGTAACATTTATAAAACCTACTTTTTCATTATTAAGCTTAAAAGATTTAAATAATTTAGTTTTATTTGGTTCTTCATCTTTAGAAAAATTATCACGTCTATTATCAAGTTTTTCAGCTATTCTATTAATGACACTAATTATAAAAATAGAAATCATTTGTAAAACAAAAGTGCCAACAAGAAGCTGCATTAAACTAAGAACATCACTATTTGTATACAAAGCATTACTTTTATATACATTTATTTTATTAACCCTAATTGTTATTAAAATAAGTACAAACAACATTTGAATAATTCCAAAAGACATATAATTTATAATTTTATTTATTTTATACATTCTAGAACTAAAAATTGTTATTAAAGCAAAAGCAGAAGCAAGTAAAACAATTCCAAATAGAGTTATAAAATTTGGAAAATATAAAACCATAAAAAATCCATCCATCAAATTATCAAATAACTTAAAAATCACATCACCAAATACAATTAAAATAGAAAAAATAATTAAAAAATAAACTATTATAAACACTTTTCTCCCGTGCTTTTTCTGTAAAAAATAAATAACCAAAGGCACAAAAAATAGTAACGTAAAAAGAGGATGAGCTAAAATATTATCAAACAAAATTTTAATCTTATCCAAAAAAGATAATTCTTGCATAATCACACCTCTTTTCGCCTTAGTATTTTATCATATTACAAAATATAGTCAAATTTATCTACGAATAAATTTCCTAAACTTTATTATTATTTTATTAACAAAATCCTTTCCAACAATCTCCGTAATAGTATTAGATTTATATGCCATAAATAAGTAAATTATAATCCCAACTATCCCATACAAAATAATATATAAAATAGAAATAAATCTACTTTCAGAAAAACTAGGCACAAGTAAATTAAGCGTAGATAAACCTAAAACCATAATTACTGTACATAATATAACTTTAATAAATGTTCTAAAAGCCTTCTCAAAGCTTATACCAGTCTTCTTCTTAACTTCATTCATCAAATACACTGATTCAAAGACATCAATTATAATATTTAAAGTGATTGTCGCAAAATAAGCTTCAAAACCCAATTTACTAAATAAAACCATTATTGGTACATTAAAAGCAATTTTTAAAATAAGTGAGCCTAAAAGTGCTGTAACAGTTGCTTTTGTATTTGTCATAGCTTGATTTGTATTTACTAAAACAGAACATATCGCAAGTGGTATTTGTGAAAATATAAGTAAACTGAATATAGAACTATTAAGTTCATTATAGCCATAAAAAACAGTCCAAACAGCTTTTGACATAAAACTCATACCAACAGCCAAAGGAACAATTACTAGACATAATATTTGTAATGCCTGATTAATTTTACCATTAACTTCTTTTATATTTTTAACCGCATAACTAGAAGCAATCGTCGGAATTAAACTCGTAATAATTCCTGTAGAAACCGCCATCACTATCATATTGAGCTTAGATCCCCATGTAGATATTACACTAATAACATTTTCCGCAATTTTAGTAGTATAACCTAAATTAACCAGACTCTTTACAACTGTAAATACATCAACATTTACAAATAATGTTTCTAAAAGTGAAATAACAACAAAAGGCATTGCATAGAAAATGACCTTGTGAACTAATTTTTTATTCGTTATTTTAGATTCTTCCGGAAGCCTTTTTGCCTCTCTATTTAAATTTCTAGCTTTTTTAATCTTATCATGTACATAAAAGTAAGCTGCTAAAGCTCCAACAGTAGCTGCAAATACAGCAACCCCAACAGCTGTATTTAAAGGCAAATGGAAAACCTTTAAACTTAAAAAACTGCCAACTAAAATAACTAAAACTCTAACTACCTGCTCTAAAACATCAGCAATTGAAGAAACCTGCATTATTTTATGACCCTGCAAATAACCTTTAGAAACACTTAAATGAGGAACAACGAGAACAGCCGTTGAAATAACCCTAATAACCATAGTTACGTCTTCTATAGTATTTCCTCCCTTAACATCGCCTATAATCAAATAAGCAATTTGCGGAGCAAAAATAAATAAAACTAAAAAAGAAATAATACAAAGAACAGAAATTATTTTAAGACCTATCTTAAACGTTCTTTCTTTAGTATTATAATAACCCATTTCATTAAATTCGCTAACAACTTTACTCATAGCTACAGGAATGCCAGAAGTTGCCAAATTTAAAAATATGTTATAAATCGCATAGGCATAACTATACAAAGCTCCGCCCTGCGTTCCTATTATTGCATAAAACGGAATAACATAAACAAGTCCAATAACCTTACACAAAACAATACCAATAGTTGATATTGCTGCCCCAGCTAAAAACCCAGTTTTTTTCATCTAACCACCTACTTATATAAAATTAATGCCGAAAAAAGATAAATCTGCTCATCAGAAAAAATCCCAATAGAAGATGAAAATTTAATATCAAATATTTCAGGCTCGGCCTCTTCTATAAAATTATTGATAGCTTCCTCTAAATCTTTTTCGTGTCCCTCATCAAAAACTTTCACTTTCATTATATCACCAATCAAAATATAACAAAAATTATACCATAAAAATGTCAAATAAAGAGGAAACAATTCCTCTTTAAATTATCTTATAAATCTGACCCCTTTAGAAGGAATTTGTGGCATGATCGTTCTTGGATTTATTCTACCTTGATTTGCTGTATATGAAGTAGCCCCACTCCAAGTATTTCCATCAAATAAATTAAGATGTAAATGTCTTGCTCCAGCACAGGCATCATTATCCCCGCCAACTTGTCCTAAAACAGTATTAGGTGTAACATTCTGCCACTGACTAACCGAAACAGAAGCCATATGCCAATAAGAAGTAACATAAGGATGATTATTTATTCTATGAAGAACATATACAATATAACTACCGCAGTTCTTACCATTGACTTTATATGTGCCCCAAGGCTGAATAAGAACTACTTGTCCTAAAGCAACTGGATAAATTGGCCCAGTACAACCTCTACAGTATGAAAAATCAATTCCTTTATGATAACTATTATCATAACTTCTCCATCCAAAATCACTTGTTACATAGCCGTGGGCAATAGGCATATATGTCCCATTCGCACTAGCTATTTGTATTCCCTTAACAGACCCTACGCTGCTCGAATTAGCAACACTCCTACTAAGCCTATTCATACACTGACTCATCGTTTCAGAAAGTTTACATCTGTTCATACTATTAATCATATCGATAGTAGCCTTATATTCACTTTCCTTATCAACCATTGTCTTATTTAAATCAACAATTTCTGAAGAAAGTTTAGCCTGAAGTAAACTAAGTTCATCCTTCTTCTTATTAAGTTCCTCATCTTTTTTATTAAGTTCATTTTTCTTTGCTTCAAGCTTCTTTATATCATTACCATATTCCTCAATTAACTTTTCATTATAGTCACCAAGCTGTTCAGCCACTGAAACCCTATAAATAAAATCCGTAAAATCAGTAGCCCCGAAAATATACTCTAAATAATTAGCCTCACCATTAGTAACCTGAACATAGCTCATTATATCTTTCATCTGTGCATCTTTTCGCTCAATCTCTTCCTGAAGTTTTTCAACCTGTGAAGCTATATCTTTTAATTCATTATTAATTCTTTCAATTTCCTTCTTAACCGCTGCCATATCATTAATAGCCTTTTCTCTTTCTTCGGCCTTTAATGCTTTCTCAGCCTTCGCCTCATTATATGCTTTTCTATTTGCTTCAGCCTCAGCCTTTAATTCACCTAGCGTCTTTTCTTTAGCATAAATAGGCGTCGCAAAAATACTAAATAACATTAAAGAAATAATACTAATTACAATAAACTTCTTTTTCATCTAACCACCTTAACCTTTTAAAACTTTTACAGCTGCCTTATAAGAAGGCATATACTTTGACACTGTTTTCCAAAATTCTCTAGAATGATCAAAATGAACAAAATGACTAAGCTCATGAATAATAACATAATCAATTTCCCTTAAACTATATTTAATCAAATTAGAATTTAAAGTTACTGAATTATCTCTTTTATTACAAACTCCCCATCTAGTTTTCATTTTTCTTATCTTAAGCTTAGGAAAAGGAATTACCTCCTCAAATAAATCATAATTATATTTAAGTCTTTCCGTAAAAATATTAAGCATTTGCGATTTTAACCACATTTCCACCTTTTTATAATCACTGGCATAAATCTTATTATCATCAATCCTCATATTTTCTAACGGTACTAACATTATATCATACTTTTGCCCTAAATAATAGAATCCACTATTTATTTCTGACTGTCTCTTTACTTTATTTAACGATTTTCTTAAAAAATCTTTCTCGTTATCTAAAATATCTTTAATATAAAAACGAGTTGCCAAATAATTTGTCGTCACATATATTGTCAAATCATCTTTTATTTTAATATAAGTGTTTTTATTCTTTTTTTTAACAACAATTACTGTATAAATTTCACCATCTAATTTATATTTAAATGTCATTATATCACCACAATAATTTTATCACAATTTAAAAAATAAAAAAAGAAACACTTTAGCGTTTCTATAATAATGTTAGTATTCCGCAAATTAGTAGTACTAATAAGAATGCAATTAAAGCAAATCTCCATATATACTTAATCCACTTGCCATAAGATACATCAAAGCTGCTTAACCCAGCAATTAATACGATGCTTGTTGGGAAAATCATCATTGCAACACCATAAACTGACTGAACAAGAAGGCCAGCAATTGATAAGCTTGATGAATCAAAACCAGTCACAAAACTAGAAATATCAGCAAGTAAATAATATAAATCATTGAAGAAGAATCCGCTTAATAATGCACTAACGCCAGTAATAATTGGATTAAAACCATCACTTAACTCAAACAACTTTCCGTTAATAGAATCAACTAAAGTTCCACTACCATATTGTAATGATTGATATAAAACAGAAAGAATAACACTTGCAAGTGATGCATAAATAGCTGTTGGTAACCATTTCTTAGTGCCAGCAATAAAGCTTTCAACATAATCATTAATATTTAATTTATAAGCTTTTGCAATTAACATAGAAGTTATAATCATTAATCCTATAAATTCAACATTTCCCCAATATCCAAGTTGGCTAATACCACTAAATAAATGTTCAAAAATTGGAAAATCTTTAATTTTAACTCCCATAATAGCATCATGCATATTATTAAATACATTAATACCAAAACTATAATACCAGTTGTACATACCAACAAACGCTAACACAAGCATTAATGATACAATTAATACTAATGGCCAAGTTTTAACAAAACCACCAGACACTTTCTTAACCGGTACTATTGCTGCTAAAGCTTTTGTGTTTGACTTTTTCGCTGGTTTCTTAGCTGGTTTTTTTGCCGTTTTCTTAGTAGATGCTTTAACTGTTTTCTTAACTTCCTCCTTAGCTGCTACTTCTTTTTTAGTTTTTACTTCTTTTTTTACATCCAAAGCTTCTTCTTTGACTGTAGCGTTTTTCTTATCATTCTTTTTACCAGAAGATAATACTGTAAATACTAATAGAACGGTAAGTAAAACAAGTAAAACTATTTTAGCAACTATTTGATTATTCATATCTAAAGATAAAATATTTTTTGTATATCCTGTGATATTAAAACCATAAGTTGAAGCAACACTACCTACAAGTAAACTTCCAACCGTTGCAGCAAGTGCAGTTACTTTATCATAATTCATTTTAAATAAAACAGCTGCAAAAAGTGGCACTAAAACAAATAAAGGAATTATAAGACCAGTAAGTGAAGAAAGAATTACAAAGAAAATTACAGTAATAACTAAAAACTTATTTTCACGTCCTTTAAAACGAGCTACCCACTTATCTGTTAAAGCATCAAGGGCACCAGTTTTTTCCATAACACCATAAAGTCCACCCATAACTGCAAATATAGCACCATATAAAACAAATGTTATAAATGCATTAACAGGAGTATTTACTAAATCCACAAGTCCAATAGGACTAATCCCACTAGTTGTTAGTTTTCCTCCAGAATAAGTACCAACAGGAATAATCCAACTTAAAAATGCAAAAATTAAGAAAGATATTCCAATAACTTTAAGTATATTTCTTTTCATTTCTATTTACCTCCCATAAACATTATATCAAAAAAACCTTATAATATAAAGTTTTTTTCATTTTTTTACCATTTTTTCATAAAAAGATAAATATGGTATAATTAAAAAGGTGACCTTTATGAACACATTTTCTTATTCAAACACTAATAAAAGATATCATACCTTAGATTACTTCTATAAACAAAAATTTAAATCTAAAGTATGTAAAATAAGCTTAAATGCCGGTTTTACTTGTCCTAATATCGATGGAACCAAAGGATATAATGGATGCATATACTGCTCTAAAATAGGATCAGGTGAATACGGCGGTAACCCTGAAGAAAATTTAATAACCCAGTTTAATAATATTAAAAAAGTTATGGATAGAAAATGGCCAAATAGTAAATATATTGGGTACTTTCAAGCAAGAACTAACACCTATGCTCCAGTAAAAATATTGAAAGAAAAATATGAAACAATACTAAATTTGCCAAATGTTGTAGGTCTATCGATTGCAACAAGGCCTGATGCCATTACAGATGAATGCTTAGAATATTTAAAAGAACTTAATAAAAAAACATTTTTAACAGTAGAACTAGGACTTCAAACAATTCACGATAAAACATCTAAACTAATAAACAGATGCCATGATTTAAAATGCTTTGAAGAAATATTAAAAAAACTAAAACAAAATAAAATTTTTACTGTAGTTCATATTATTAATGGCCTCCCTTATGAAACAAAAGAAATGATGATAGAAACTGTAAAATATTTAAATAATCTTAATATTGACGGCATTAAAATACACATGCTTTCTATATTAAAAAATACTCCACTAGAAACATATTACAAAAAAAATAAATTTCACGTGCTTTCAAAAGAAGAATATATAGATATAACAGTAGAACAGTTAAGACATCTAAACTCCAAAATAGTTATTCAAAGACTGACTGGAGACCCCACAAAAGAAGATTTAATAGAGCCAAAATGGACAATAAAAAAAATCGATGTTTTAAACGGAATTGACAAAAAAATGAATAAAGAAAATATTTATCAAGGTGATAAAATAACTAACTAAAAAAAGAATAATTTTTTATTCTTTTTTTCCTTTTAAAATAATCATATATACACAAATTCCAACCACAACAGAAACAGCAAATAAACCCATAATAATAAATCTAGCATTAGCTCCAGTGGCTGGAACTTTTACCACTTTATTCGAACTACTAGATAATACTTGCGGTTTAGCATCTTGAGTATTCTCATCATCACGAGAAGTACCAGCCGCACTTGATGAATCATCAAGCATATAAACATAAACTATCTGGTAAATATCATTATTATCAGCATCCTTAGCTTTAATCCAAAGCCAGTAATAACCCGCATCTGCAGGAACATTATATAAAAGATTATTTCCTTCACTATCTAAACTTTTTTCTTGCCAGTTATTATCATCGTATAAGGGAACATCTTCATATAGCTCCTTTAAAGAATTATTATGATTAGCAATACAAACATTAGCTGCAGAAATATACTGATTATATACACTCGTATAATTATTATTTGCAGCTATATACTCATCATTTGAAGTATAATCATCGCCAGCTTCAATCAACCTAGCTTTAATTGCCTGCATGTTTTTCTCTAACGGTTCATAATCATACGTCCTTTTTGCCGTCTCATCACATGAATTATATGTTTCTTTTATCTCATTAATTTCCCTTTTATGACCATTAATAACAGCACTTGTAGTTTCAATAAATTGATAATATATAACATCATTATTATTTTTTAAATCACTCTTTAACTGAATTTTAACCATATTAGCTTCTATATTATTAAGTATTCCAATTTCTTCAGAGATATTAACATCATCATAATTAAAAGCAAGTACACTATCTGCGCTTATAAATAATAAAATAAAAGACAAAAATACCTTAACAAATTTTCTCACTTTACCACCTCATTAACAATACTATACTTTTCTATTATCTGCCAAAATTGTAGCACATCATAAAAATATTATCAATATATAACAAAAAAATGCTTAAAAGTTTACACTAATAAACACTTTATATATTAAAATAATGCACTAAATAAATTAACAATAAAACATACGATAATTCCAATCACGAAAGGAATTATAAAAGATAAAAATGCCCACTTATTACTACCTGTCTCCTTTTTAATAGTTAAAATAGTTGTCATACAAGGAAAATGTAAAATAGAAAATAACATTACACACACTGCAGTTAAAGTAGTCCATCCATTATTTATAAATAAAGTTTTAAGCTCTGCTAAATTACTAATATCTGTAATATAGCCTAATGACATATAACCCATAATCATAATTGGAATAACTATTTCATTAGCTGGAAAGCCTAATAAAAATGCCATTATTATAACTCCATCCATGCCAATTAAATGACCAAAAGGATTTAAAAAATTAATGCATATTTTTAAAATAGACAAATTACCTATATGAATGTTTGCCATAAGCCAAATAACAAATCCTGCAGGAGCCGAAACAGCGATTGCTCTTTTTAGAACAAACAAACTTCGATCAAATATAGATCTAATTATAACCTTTATTATTTGAGGTCTTCTATAAGGTGGAAGTTCTAAAGTAAAAGATGAAGCCTCCCCTTTTAAAATTGTTTTAGATAAAATTTTAGAAACTAAAAATGTAACTAAAATTCCAAAAATAATAAATAAAGTTAATATAAATGATCCAAATAAAGTATTCGCAATTAAAAACATTGAAATTAATGATATTAGTAGAGGAAATCTTCCATTGCAAGGAACAAAAGCATTTGTCAAAATAGCAATCAATCTCTCACGAGGAGAATCTATTATTCTAGCTCCGGTTACCCCAACTGCATTACACCCAAATCCTTCAACCATTGTAAGTGCTTGCTTACCACAAGAATCACATTTTTTAAAAACACCATCCATATTAAAAGCAATACGTGGTAAATATCCTAAATCTTCAAGTAAAGTAAAAAGAGGGAAAAAAATCATCATAGGTGGAAGCATAACCGCAATTACCCAAGCTAAAACTCTATATATGCCATAAACCAAAGCATTAATGACAATACTAGGTAAATGAACAAACGTCAAAAATTTTAGTAATATATCTTCAAATTTAAAAAATAAATCATACAAAATAGAAGAAGGATAATTTGCCCCAACAATCGTAATCCATAAAACAAAAAACAAAAGTAAAATCATAATAATAGTTCCTGTAAATTTATTAGTCAAATACTTATCTATTATCCTATCTTTTTTATCATAATTTTCCTTGTTATAAGTTATAACTTCACTAACTATTTTTTCACATTCTAAAGAAACACATTCCATAGTTAAAGTTTCAATATCATCTTTAGTAAAACCTTTCATATAAAGTTCATTATTAACTTCTCGGACTTTATTCCTTATATCTAGATTATAAACTAAATCAGTATGAAAATTAAAATCAAAAGAATTTAGAAACGGAATATCATAAGTTAATAGATGAAGAGCAACAATATCTTTATCAACATGCGTATTTGGAATCAAATCATAAAGTTTTTTTGTCTCTTTTTCTAAAAAATCATAACTTATCTTAATTGGTTTATTTTTTATATGACAAACCTCATCAAGTTTTAAAAGTACCTCATTAATACCCTTTTTACTTCTCGCAATTGTTGGCACCACCGGTACACCCAAAAGCTCACTTAATTTATTAAAATCTATATCAATTTTTTTCTTTTTAGCTTCATCCACTAAATTAACAGATATTACAACCTTACTAGTTATTTCTAAAACCTGCATAACCAAATTTAAATTACGCTCCAAAGCCGTGGCATCACAAACAACTACCAAAGCATCATAATCAGAAAAATATATAAAATCACGAGTTACCTCTTCTTCTTTAGAATGAGAAGCTAAAGAATATGTGCCAGGTAAATCCTCAAACTCATAGCGAGTTCCATTATATATTTTAAACCCTGTTGCTTTTTCTACTGTTTTTCCTGGCCAGTTACCAGTGTGCTGGTGCATACCAGTTAAAGCATTAAAAATCGTACTTTTCCCCACATTAGGATTTCCAACTAATCCAACTTTCATACTTCTACCTCAATATCTAAAGTATCATCTTTTCGAATTCCAATAACTGTACCTTTTATCTTATAAACGGTCATACTTCTATTCATTAATATTGGTTTTACCCTAACCCCTTTAATAAAGCCAATATCCATAAGTCTTTTTTTAATATTTTTTTTAGTAATAACCTTCTTAATTAAACCTTCCTCGCCTATTTTCAAATCATTTAATTTCATAACATCAACTTACTTTCTATAGTTATTATATGAAATTAAAACAAATATGTTATAAAGTTTAAAACGCTTAAATTGTAGTAAATACTCTATTATCAAAACATCACCCTAAAACATATTTATTTTCTATTCTAAAAACAAAAAAATCTGAAACAAATCAGATTTTATTTTCTATCGATAAACCAATTACTAATAATATCACAGCTACTGCTAGAAGGTGCAGGTGACGGTCTATCTAATTTAGTTAAAACTGGAACCTTAAACGCCGAACCAAATGCAATACAGTTTCCTGGTTGCAAAATCCTAAGTCTTTTTACAATTTCATTAGTTATATTTGGAACCATATCCCTAATATAATCCACATCCCTTGGATGAAGCATTTTAAAAATCAAAAAATTATTACACTGTGAAATAGAAGTTTCTGATAAATCAGAAGGTCTTTGAGAAATAAGTCCAAGTAAAACCCCATATTTTCTTCCCTCTTTAGTAATTCTATCAAATATATTATATCCAATCAAATTGACATCATTATCATTTTGAACATATCTATGTGCTTCCTCTAATATAATATGAAAAGGTAGCGTTGCTCTTCTATCTAAATTTTTAGCGTAATCAAATAATAACTTGGAATATATTTTAGTAATTATTTTAGCAAACCTATCATCAACATAATTAATATTAAAATTTATTATCTGAGCTTTTCGGCCATTTGGACCAGTTAACAATTCTTTAATATAATCATCCCTACTTACATAATTATCGCATTCAAAATATTTAGCATAATCACCATTAAGTAAAGTATGAAGTCTTACCTTAAGAACATTATTTTGATCAAACACCTTGTCACTATTTAAAGCTCCCTCAGAAATTAAAGCAAAATCCAAGGCATCAGCTAAATCCTTTAAACCATACTTAAATGAACCATCAGGTAGTGTAAGATCTACCGTTTCACTCAAAAATGATTGCATAAAATTAGTAAGAAGTTCCATTTCCCTTATTTTACCAGTCTCATCAATAATTAAACACTGCTTTAAACTACGAGTATACCCAGGTTGATAAATCTCTGTTTCCAAATTAAGATCTTCCGTATGATAAGTAGATAAAATTGAAAAAATTTGATCTCTTATTTGTGAGGAACTTCTACCACTTGATAAAATATCCAAAATAGCTCTTGCGATTATATCGTTTTTAGCAGTTTTTACTTCCTCACCTTCTCTAACAAAAAGTCCAACAAACTTTAAAGCTTTTTCAATTATTGGAATCTGATTAGAACTTTCAGCATTTAAAAGTAAAACAATATCATCAACAGATAAAAGCCATAAAGGAATTTTTAAAATTTCTGTTTCACTAAATTTAGTATTAGTAGTATACGCCTTAAAACTAACCTCTGGAACTTTATCTCCAATATTTTTAAACGCACTATGATATTCGCCATAAGCATCAAAAATAAATATTGAAGCCCTATAAGCTACTGTACTTTGCTTTTCAAAAATACTTTGAATAAGCTTAGCTACTCCCCAAGATTTACCACTACCAGTAGATCCAAAAATTGCAAAATGGCTAGCGAAAAAATCATTAATATTAAATCCAATCTTTACCCCTGGATAAATTGGACTTTCACCAATATATACATCCTGCTTTTCTTCATATTCTAAAACGCTGATAATCATCGGTATTTTTTCTTTAGAAATTAGTTTTACAGAAGCCCCAAAAGAAGGCTTTTTAATAACGCCAAAAACAAATTCGTTATTTTGAATTTCACCAACTAAATTAACATATGCAATACCATCTTTAATATCAGCTATTTCCCCAACTAACATTTTTGTATTATCTTCCATTACAACATGCATATTAATTAAACTCTGAAACTCATTTAAATTAATTGATAATTTAATTAAAACCGTATCTTCTTCAATACCTATTATTGTCCCTAACATATTCTTCACCTATCATAATTATAACACGTCAAAACAAAAAGAATCAATTGTTTTGATTCTTAAGTTAACTTTTTTTGTCTTCCCATATTATGAATAACACTTTCCACAGCAGCTTTTTTAAATAAATCTTTAGGATTATTCCCATTTGAAAACCTAACAACATCATAAAAACTTAAATATAAAACCAAATCTTCATCCTCAAAAATATCTGATTGACATTCAGTATCATATGATAAGCTAAGCCATATACTATCTTTCAGGCACTTGTCCAAAGTTTGAACAATATCATAACCTAAAGGAAAATCCATATAGTAATCAAACTTACAAGCATCATTAATAGAATATATATAAAACTTAAGATTACCATCAAATTTAAACTTAATTTTTATATCATCCTTACAAACTCCACTAAATAAAGCCAAATTATTAATAAAGCAATTAAGATCTACATAAATAAAATTATGGGAAATCTTCGAACTAGCATATTCAACTTTCTCAATTACCTCATCAATCCTTTTTAACTTATTATTTAAACAAGCTCTTGCTTCAAGTAACTCTTCCCTTTGCTTAATTAAATATTCATAATCTTCTATATTATTCATAAATTCACTCCTAAACTATAGAATCTCTTATAAAATATTTAACCCCTTTTTTCAAATAAAGTTTAAAATTACATCCTTTTTTAAATTTAATAAACCCAAGTCCCTTAATAACCAAATCCTGATTATCACCAATACTTATATCATATAACTCAAAATCAATTAATTTATCACTATCTTTATATACCCTACTTATTTTAATTTCATTAGATATATATACAATAATATTATTAAATTTACAAACATCTAACCTTAAAAAGTCTTCAAAGAAGATAGATTGATCAGTTTTTATTTGATAAATTATTGGATTTATTTCCTTCTTCGGTATTATTTTTTTTAATTCATCATCTGTCGCTTTAAGCATTACACTTCCATCATCAAGAAGTCCAGGTGTATCAATCAAAGTAAGTTCATCATTAATATTTTTTTCTAGAAAGTCTAAAGTAGTAGAAGGCAAATTACTTGTAGTTATATCGCCTTCATTTTTAGAATAATTTTTAAGGATTTTATTTATTAAAGTAGACTTTCCTGAATTCGTAAGACCCACTACATACACATTATTACTAACTTTATATTTCATAATCTTACTCATAAGTAAATCTAAATTATAATTATTTTTACTAGAGATAAAAAGACTATCTTTAATATTTAATTTTCCTTTAATTTTACTTAAAAATCTATTCTCATTAACCGTCCTTGGAATTAAATCTTTTTTAGTAATCAAAAGAATAATTGGATTATTAATTTTTAAACTATTAAAATCAAACACATTCAAAAAATCTAAAGTAAGTAATACCAAATCATTAGAATCATTAATTTTAGCTATTTTTTCTAAATACTCATCATTACCTTTATTGCTAAAAATATATTCATTATAATGTGTTATTTTAAAACAACGCTCACAATATTTTTTATTTAAATCTTTAACATATCCTTCTTCTAAAGGTTTTTCACTTTGTAATATAGCCCCACATCCAAAACATTTAGTCATAATATTTATCCCTATGAAATAAATTATTATTTTGAAGTTCTTTTATTTTTCGGTTTTCCAAAAATCTATTAAATTTAGTAAAAATCATTTCTTTAGGAGAAATGGGATTAACCAAAATAGTCGTAATACCTACCTTATTTCCAACTTTCACATCCGTCATTAATTGATCACCAATAATAACCACTTCTGAAGGTTTATAATTATATCTATTAAGCAGTTTTCTAAGCTTCCTAGTAAAAGGCTTACAAGCACTTGCTACACCATCAACTCCTAAAAAAGAAGTAAAAGTTTTTAATCTAAAACCTGGACTATTAGTGAAAATAATAATCTTAAACCCTTTTTGTTTTAAACCAATAAATAAATCTTTAGCTTTTTCTGAAGGCAGACTAGACTTTGAAGAAACTATAGTATTATCTAAATCATATAAAATACATTTTATACCCCTATTAAGTAACTTAGAATAGTCTATAGTATAAATACTTTTTTGATATATATCAGGCAAATAATCTTTCATTTTTACACCTCCAGCACACTAATATCATAACATATTTAAAAGTATTCATCAACAATTATAATATTAAGAAAAAAATATTAACTTATATTAATATTTCCCGTTATCATATCCTTAATGTTTCTTAAAAATAATTGAATAAAATTAATTTTTAAAATATCCTTGTTAACAGTTAATGGAACATTCCTAATTAACTTACCATTATCTTTTATTTTCAAAGTTCCAATTACATCACCTTTTTTAAGTGGCGCTTTTAAATTATTAATATGAGCATCATATGAAATATTAAATAAATCCCCTTTTTTCTTTAATATTGTAGCATCTTCAGCTGGAATAACCTCAGCATATTCATATACACCACTATCAACTAAATATTTACCAAGACTTTTTCCCTTAAGCACGTCTTCTGTTTCATACTGAGCAAAAGAATAATCAAGCATCTCACTAATTTCCTTATTACGAACTTTACTTGTCGGCTCCCCCATAACTACAGCTATTATCCTCATACCGTTTTTTTTAGCAGTTGCTGTTATACAATACCCAGCTCCATCCGTAAATCCCGTTTTTAGTCCATCAACGCCGTCGTAAAATCTAACTAATTTATTTGTGTTAACAAGCCAAATTTTTCTATCGGTATTTTGTCTTAAATAATCCTCATAAACCGAAGTGAAATCAAAAACTATTTCATGCTTAGCAAGTTCTTTAGCAATTAAAGACATATCTCTAGCACTAGAATAATGATCAGCCGTATCAAGCCCATGAGGATTTTTAAAATTAGTATTTTTAAGACCAAGCTCTTTAGCTCTTTTATTCATATGACTTACAAAAACATTCTCACTACCATAGCTTGCTTCAGCAAGAGCCACTATCGCATCATTGCCGGAAGCAATAGCTACACCCTTAAACAAATCTTTTACCGTCATTTTTTCCCCAGTTTCCAGTAATATCTGACTTCCCCCCATCGAAGAAGCGTTTTCGGAAACAGTAATAACTTGATTCCATTTTAAAACACCATTTTCTAAAGCCTCTAATACCAAAAGCATACTCATCATTTTTGTCATACTTGCTGGTACTAATTTTTCATCAGCATTTTTTTCATATAAAACTTTACCTGTACTAGCCTCTATCAAAATAGCCGATTTGGCATTAGGTGCAAGTTTTAAATCTTCAGCTTTTACTAAGGGTCCAAATATACTAAATAATATAAGGAAAAACATAAGCTTTTTCATCAAAATCACCTAATAAAAAATATGTCACAATTAATCTAAATATAACAAAAAAGTGATTTAAATCAATCACAATTATTAATATCATCACTAAATTCATAAACAAACTGATTATTTTGATACGTTATACAAACACCAGCATTTCCATGATTTGCTTTTCGTAAACTGTTAAAATCTTTATTCTCTAAAAAATGATTATCTTTCAAAGTTTTAATAGAAACTTTAGAAGAAGAAACATTAGAACCTTCCACAAAAAGATTTTTTAATCCCCAAGCTCTAGCAGCATTTTCAACAGCAAGCTTCTGCTCCTCACTAATATTTTTCTGCGACTTATTCAATATTCCCATAACATTAGGAACCGTAATTGTTAAAACAATCCCCAATATAGCAATGACTGCAATTAATTCAACCAGTGTAAAACCCTTTTTCATCATATCACCACTTTAAATATAGCATATTTACATTTTTAAGTAAAGAAAAACATAAATTCTAAAAAGAATCTATGTTAATTTTCACATGAGAATCGTTATTTAAACGACTGCTAGCCTGAACTATAGTCCTAATTGCACTAGCAATCATCCCGCGTTTGCCAATAACTTTACCCATATCATCAGAACTAACTAATACTTCAATTGTTACTTGTTCTTCATCATCAAATTGTTTAACTGATACCATATCAGGATTACTAACTAAATTTTTAACTAAAAACTCTGTTAAACTACTTAAACTCATAATTATTTACTTTCTTTTTTAGTAGTTTTAGATAAATGAAATTTTTCGTTAATTCCTTGACTTCTAAATAAGCTTTTAACTGTATCAGTTGGAACTGCTCCATTATTTAACCATTTTAAAGCAACTTCCTCTTTAATATTGATTTCGGCTGGACTTGCAATTGGATTATAAGTACCAATAAGTTCAATATATTTTCCATCCCTTTTTGTATGAGAATCAGCTGCGACTATTCTATAATAAGGTCTTTTTTTCGCACCCATTCTAAGTAATCTTAATTTAACTGCCATAATATCCCTCCATTTCGTATATAACTATATCATAAAATTATATGCATGTCAACCGTTTTTAGTTAACACAAAAAACATTCATTTAAGAATGTTTTTCTAAATAATTTTCATCCACTGTATCATCAATTTCTTTTAAAGACTCATCAACCTCATTATCACTAGTAAGTTCATCCCATGGTTCCTCTTCTTCATAAGTTTCAATCTTCATCTTAGCCTCACCAACTATTTCAACCCCAAGCTCTTTTTCTATATCAAAAGAAATTGTTTTGCCATCAAATTTAACATCTAAACATGTAGGCTGCTTTAAAGATCTAACAATTATATCAGTATCTCCAGACAAATCAGCATCATCACGAACTTTAACATTAAATAAATCATTATAATTAATTGTCTTATTTACAACTGCCGTCTTACTATCACCATCATACGAATACCATATATTTATATCAAAAGAACCATCAACGCCAACTTTATCATCTACTTTATATCCTTTAAACTTATGATTTATTACCCAGCACCCCAATACTGTTGTTGGTTCATTATCCGCATCTACAGAATAACTATTTTTAAAATACTTCTTTCCTTTTCCGACAACTGCCTTTGCCACTATTTCTTTATAAAAGGCCATTTTATCACCCCTCATTTTAAAATATGCAGCTGAAGGAAAAAAGTACACAAAAAAGTAGTTAAACTACTTTATAAATTTTAAAAACTTATTTAATTTTTCATTAGAAAACATTTTACCATATATACTAAATTTTTCTAAATCCGTTAAATCATTAACAGAAACCGCCTCACTAGTATCTATCCTTTTAAAAGTAGTAGCTTTTTTATTAGTAAATAAAAGTTTCGCATCAAAAGAATCCTCTAAATTATCTCCAAAATAATGTTTAAAATTAAAACTAGCCTTCTTACCACTTGCATCAATACCTATATTTCCAGTAAGCTTTTCATCATTTTTATTTTTTATTAAAGTAAAAATATATTGACTATCACTTTTCATAAGTTCGAAAGACCCCAACTTTCCATCAATAGTTCCTTTTATAAAATCTTTTGACTTTCTGTCATTATATAAATTAATTTTTAAAGTTTCATTGCGTTTGAAAAAATCCTTAATATTTAAAGTAAACTTATCTAATTTTTTTTGAATATTTTTATTAGAATCATTAGTTATCACACTAAGCGAAGAAATAAACTCTGTGTTAGATTTTAAAGTATTTACAAACACCTCAGAAACTCTTTTATAATTTTCTTCATTTATAATTAATGTACTTTCATAAACACTAATAGATTTACTTCCTAAATCAAAGCTTGTTTTTCTACCGCTAATTTTTTCCGAAGTAGCTACTTTATCAAACGCCTGATTTAATCCCGTAAGTATAATTTTAATATCTTTAGGATTTATAAATTTAAAACTACTATCATTTTTAAATTTTAAATATTTTTCATAAACATCAGCCGAATAAATATATAAACTATTTTTATCACTATATAAATCAAAATCTATAAGATCTTCACTATCATATTTAGTAGATACTTTTAAATTAAGCAAGTCATTGGCATTATCTAAAGTATAATTTATATCAAAATAAACCTTACTAAGTTCAGATAAAAATTCACGGTCTTCTTTACTATCAATTATAGCTTGAAATCCTATTTTACCCTTAGAAACATCATAATTATTATCACTGATATTTTCGGTTAAAGACAAAAAGAATCTATCAATTGTATTAGTAAAAATTGTACTAGGATTTTCATTTAAAAATCTAAAGACTAAAAACATTGAAATAAGTAAAATTAAAAAAAGACATACAAGCCAAGGAATTTTAGACATCCTAGCTTCCGCACTATTTTTAACAATATCTTCATAGTTAAACTCTCTAAGTTCATCTTTTGTCACTTCAGAATCTAAAAGAGTATCTTCTAAAATATAATTACTCTTACCGGCGATTTTTTTTTCAAAATCAGTCTTTTCTTTTTTATTCATAATTTATCCTACTTCCCAAAATAACTATATCAAATTATTTAAACTTATTCAACCATTTCTCCATCCATACTAAAAGATTGAACATTAGTTATTTTTACATCTACTATTTCTCCAAGCTTACTAATAGGTGCCTTAACATTTACAAGCTTCATCGTATCAGTATAGCCCATAAGTGTAGATCCATCTTTAGAACTATAATCTTCTAATAAAACTTTAACAACTTTATTTAAATATTTTTCATTAGCTTCTTTTGCATACATATTTACAATCTTATTTAATTTGTAAAGCCTTTTTTCCTTTTCTTCTAAAGAAATATCATCATCCATTTTTGAAGCAGGTGTCCCTTCCCTTGGCGAAAATATAAAAGTAAATGCCGAATCATACTTGCACTCATTAACGACATCTAAAGTATCATTAAAATCAGCCTCCGTTTCAGAAGGAAAACCGACAATTATATCCGTTGTAATAGAAACATTCTTCACTTTTTCCTTTATTTTTCTAAATAATTCTAAGTAAGATTCCTTAGTGTACCTTCTACCCATAAGTTTTAAAATTCTATTAGAGCCTGATTGTAAAGGCAAATGAATATAAGGCATAATATTTTCATATTTACTAATTATATCAATCATTTCATCAGTAAAATCCCAAGGATGAGAAGTTACAAAACGAATCCTTTCAATACCAGTTTGAGCAGTATCACTAAGTAAATTACTCATATCATAATTAATATCTAAATCTTTACCATAAGCATTAACATTTTGTCCAAGTAAAGTAACTTCTTTATACCCATCTTTCTTTAATTTTTCAACTTCTTTTATAATATCTTTTGGATTTCTACTTCGCTGCTTTCCCCTAGTATAAGGAACTATACAATATGTACAAAACTTATCACACCCATACATTATATTTACCCAAGCTTTATACTTACTATCACGTTTAACTGGGATATTTTCAATAATATCACCTTCACAGCTGTACACTTCTACTTCTAATTTTTTACTACTCATAGCCTTCTTTAAAATCTTAGGAAGTTCATAAATATTGTGCGTACCAAAAACAATGTCAAGCCACTTATATTTATCAAGTATTTCCTTAACTACGCCTTCTTCCTGCGCCATACATCCGCAAATGCCCGCAATAATATTGGGATTATCTTCCTTCATATGTTTAATTCTGCCAATCATTCCAAACACCTTATTATGAGCATTTTCCCTGATTGCACAAGTATTTAATAATATTAAATCGGCATTTTCCATACAAGATGCTTCTTCAAATCCCATCTGCTCTAAAATTGCCTTAATATTTTCAGAATCATGAACATTCATCTGACAGCCATAAGTCTTAACAAAATAAGTTTTACCTAAGCCAAGACTTCTATATTCATCATTAATACTATATTCTCTAGTAATAACTCTATCCTTAGTTCTAATTCTAGCTTTTTCTCTTTCTGGAACTAACATAAAATCACTTCTTTTCACTTAAAAATAATAACACAATTACATATATAATTCAAGAAAAAAGAGGTCATTAGACCTCTAGTGTTGAAATTAATATCATCGGTTTACATTCCGTTTGCTCATAAAAATATTTTCCAACTTTATCCCTAATACCAAGTTTTACTTTAGCAAAATCGATATAATTTCCTTTAGTGTTTTCTTTAATAACTTCTAAAGAAATTCGCTGAGCTTCTTTAATTAGAAAAGCATTTTCTTTAACATAAATAAATCCCCTAGTTAAAACCTCAGGACCAGCTAGAACTTCTTTCGTTTCTTTGTCTAAAGTAGTTGTTATAATAACAATACCATTCGTACTAAGCATCTCTCGGTCTTTCAAAACAAGTTCCCCAACATCACCAGCCGCAAGACCATCAACCAAAATATCATCAACCGGAACCTTTAATCCATTATCAACTAGCTTCCCATTTTCAAAATAAGCTACCTCACCATTTAACCTAAGTAAAATGTTTTCATCACTCATTCCAACTTTTTTGGCAACCTCTTTATTAGCAAGCATATGACGGTATTCACCATTTACAGGCATATAATATTTAGGATTCATTAAATTAAGCATAAGCATCAAGTCCTCAGAAGAAGCATGATATGATAAATACTTTCTTTTAGATAGTTCAATAATATTAGCACCTATCTTAGCTAAAACATCACATATTTTAGTCGCTGTTCTTTCCATTCCATCATCAGCCGGACTAGCAAAAACAACCGTATCATCTTTAGTAATAGTAATAAACTTATCATAACCTCTTACGATTCTTTTTAAATTAGAAAAAGGTTGTTCCCTTTCATCTGATACAATAACTACAATTTTATCATCATTAACATGAGAAATAGTCTTAATACGTTTTTTATCAAAATCAACATAATTCATGTCAATAGCTTTTAAAATTACACTTTCAAGACTCTTTCCTAAAATGACAACACTACGATCAGTATTTTTTAGTTCATTAAATAACTCTTGAATCCTATAAAGTTGAGTTTGATAAATATTATATAAAATACGTCCTTCATTTCTATTTAAAATCTCGCGAACAACATCACCAGTTCTATGATTAGGTGAAGTATATCCTTTTCTATCAGCATACAAAGATTCTGAAAGAAGGCATAACACACCCTGCTTACCAACGTACGCTAACTTACCAATATCAGTTTTATAATTTCCAAGCATTGTCGAATCAAATATAAAATTACCCGTATAAAATATAGCACCATCTTCAGTATATAAAACATATCCTACTGCATCAGGCACAGTATGCGTAAGTGAAATCGGAAAAATACTATTTTTACCAAAGCCCACCTTCCTATGAGGTTTTAACTCTACTAAATTATCAGTGCCTAACCCTTCCGAAATAAACATATCTTTTATAACTTCCAAAGTAAATTTTGTTCCATAAATTTTAATATTAGGAATTTCCTTCACGATATCCGTTAATGCACCCATGTTATTATCATGGGCATGAGTTATAAAAATACCCTTAACATTTTTTAAATTATTTTTTATATAATCATAATTTGGAATAATATAATTTACTCCAAGCATTTTATCATCGGCATACTTAAGTCCAGCATCAAAAACAAATATATCAGAATCGACATCTACAACATACATATTTTTAGCAGCCTCATTAAGTCCGCCTAACCCAAAAATTTTAATTTTGCTCATTTTTTCTCCTTTCTTTCTCATTTAAAAGCCGATGTAATTATATCAAAAAAACATATAAAAAGCAAACTAAAAGAAGCACTCATGTGCTTCACAAAATGACCAAACAAATAGTTTTAATTAAAATAATATACCCAAATAATATTTATTAAGCAAATCAATTATCCTTATTTACAAATATTTTATCTATTTCCTTAGTAGGAAGTAACATTTTTAAATTCTTAAGTATTTTAATTTCATATTCCAAAGAATCATCATCTAACTCTTCACCATCTATACACCAATTTTTATCAGGCTTTTTCTTAAATTTTATCTTTAAATTATCAGTTTTATGAAAATAAAAACCCGGAACCTTTGTAATATCACTAGTTTTAATCATAAGTAAACTCTTAATAATATCTTTCTTCGAAGAAATATTAGATAAAAGCACTTCGAATTTACTATCATCCATTTTAACATCTTGAAATACATCTATTCCGCCCATCCTTGAAGCATTACAAATAAGCATAAATGAATAAAGACCTCTATATTCTTCTCCATCTATTGTATATGAAACCTCAAATAGTTTTGTTTTACTATTAAATGACTTAATCGCATTAATTAAATAAGCAAAATAACCAAGCCTTTTTTTCATATCCCGAGGCGTATCATAAGCCACATTTACAAACTTACCAATACCAGCAACATAAACAAACGGATTACCATTAATTGTGCATATATCTACTTGCTTAATAACCCCAGCTAAAATCATTTTAAGATTTTCTACTGGATCTTTTCCCATTCCAAACATTGCTCCCAAATCATTAGTAGTTCCAAGAGGTATATGAGAAACCACAAGAATATCATCTCTTTTTAAATTACCAGCAACAATTTCGTTAAAAGTTCCATCCCCCCCAAGTGAAATAACTAAATCTTTATGTTCAAGCTCAGCTATTATTTTTTTAGCATGTCCAGCATATTTAGTAAAAATAATTTCTGTATTATAACCATTATTTAAAAGTATATTTTCAAATTCTTTTACTAAACTTTTCTTATCATTTTTTCCACTATTAGGATTACATATTAGCGCACACTTTTTCATATTAAGCACCTCAATCACATTATATATTAATTTAATTCTTTAATCAAATAAAAATTATTATTAATAAAAAGTTATATCAAAAAAAGAAATTAAACTAAATAATTTCTTCTTTAATATTAGGATTTTTTAAAACCTCAATCAACCTATCTACCTCATCTTCAGAATTATAAAAATATAAACTAATTCTTAAAGTATTTTTAATATTAATTTCATCCTTAAGTATTTTTGCACAGTGATTACCTGCCCTTACACAAATATTATATTTATCCAAATAAATAGCTAAATCCTGCGGGAAAATACCATCATAATTAAAAGTTATAATGCCACTTTGACTATTTTCATTATATATTTTTATTTGAGGTATTTCCTTTAATCTCTTAAGCGCATATTTTTTAAGCCTTAATTCATAACTATGAATATTATCAAGGCCAATATTCATCAAATACTTAATAACATAGCCAAAGCCAATAACCCCAGCTATATTAGGTGTCCCAGCTTCTAACCTATCAGGCATAGTTTTATAAATTTTAGTTCCATCAGTACTAAAATCCGCATTCATACCCCCACCAAATATAATAGGATTTATATCATTTAAAATATCTTCTTTTACATAAATTACCCCAACTCCTGTTGGACCACACATCTTATGAGCCGAAAACGCTAAAAAATCAATATCCAAATCACAAACATCAATTTTCAAATGTGCGGCACTTTGGGCCCCATCAACCAAAACAAAAATATTGTTTTTATGAGCATACTCTGTAATTTCTTTTATAGGTCTAATATCTCCAACAACATTAGAAATCTGAGCAATTGAAATAACTTTTGTTTTAGGTGAAATAGCCTTAACAACATTGTCTAACGTAACTTCATGATTATCATCAAGTTCTATATATTTTATTCTTAAATTAAGTGCATCAGCAAGTTCAAACCAAGGTAGTAAATTAGAAGCATGTTCGCTTTTTGTAAGTAGAACTTCATCACCAGATTTTAACACATTTTTAAAATATCCAAATACAATCTTATTAATTGAATCAGTAGTACCGCTAGTAAAAACAATTTGCTTAGGATTTTTTGCGCCAATAAAATCACATACTATTTTTCTAGACTCTTCATACATAAAGCTTGCCTTAATACTCATTTGATAATCTCCTCTATGAGCATTAGAACTATAATTATTATAATAATCACTAACCCCTTCAGATAAAATACGTGGTTTTAACGTTGTAGCCCCATTATCAAAATAAATAACACCTGTTCCTAAAACATTAAAATCATCTCTGTTCACAGTATCACCTCCAATACTTATCAATAATTTCTTTTAAATCATCTTTGTGATAACTAATTCCTTTCATCAAAAATCCTTTAGTAAGTAACCTATCAGATTCTTTTTTACTAATACCTCTACTCATTAAATAAAAAATTTCAAAAGAAGAAAACGTCCCAATAAGCGCACTATGACTAGCTATAACATCTTCCTCATCGATAAACAAATTAGGCTTAATAATGCACAAATTATCAGTCATATTTATAATGCGAGATTCTTGATTAACATAACATTTTTTAATATCATTAGGGACAAAAGATGAAACATTAAATTCAAGCTCACCTTCTAAAATATTAACTCCATTATTTATTATGTTACTCGATGTTTTTCTTGCATTATGATAAACCAAATAATTATACTTTTCAAAAGACTTGCAAACAGTTTTTAAATTATAATCTACCTTTGCATTATCTCCGTTTAAATTAATAATTGTCATATCATTTATACTAGTAGAAGAAATAACTCTCTGAACATTTAAATAGCTATCCTTTTCTAAATAATATTTATACTGAGATTTATAAACTGCATCTTTCTTAAGCTCATAAATATTTGCTTTTACACCTTCTAAAACATTAATATATATATCAAACTTAATATCCCCATTACCAGTACACTCAATTATTAAATCAGTATCACTACTAATTTTGACATTTAGATTTTGAACATTTAAAAATTTACTACTCTCATCAGTTTTAAAAGATAAATTACCATCAGAAGTCACTAAAAGAGATTTCTCATTATCTATAATAATTTTATTCATCTTTAGCCTCTTTAATTACTTTATCATAGCCTTTCTTTTCTACTTCTAAAGCAAGACTACTATCACCACTTTTAACAATCTTTCCACCATTCATTATATGAATAAAATCAGGCTTAATATAATCAAGTAATCGCTGATAATGTGTTACTAATAAAACAGCCGGAGCTTTATCTTTGTAATAATTCATAACACTTTCACCGACAATTTTTAAACTGTCAACATCAAGCCCAGAATCAATTTCATCTAAAAGAACAACACTAGGTTCTAATAAATACATTTGAAGTATTTCATTTTTCTTACGCTCCCCACCGGAAAAGCCATCATTAACCCCTCTATTTAACATATCTGAATTCATATGTAGCATTTTCGTTAGCTCATCAACTTTTTTAACAAAAGGAAGAAGCTTAAATTTATCCCCATTCTTAGCTCTCATCGCACTTCTTAAAAAATCAGCATTTGTTACCCCTTCAATCGCAAGAGGCATCTGCATACCTAAAAATATACCAAGATTAGCACGTTCATTAACTGGCATATTATTAATTAAAATATCATTAAAATATATTTCCCCATCACTAATCTTATAGTTAGGATCGCCCATGATAACTTTAGTTAAAGTAGACTTCCCAGTCCCATTAGGACCCATAATCGCATGTATTTCTCCAGATTTAATCTCCAGATTAAAATCTTTTAAAATTATTTTTCCTTCAACTTCTACAGTTAAATTTTGAATTTTTAAAGTGTTCATTCGCATCACCTCTAATATTTTAACACGTTTTAACATATTTTTGAATAAATTATACAAATTTAGATAATAATATAATAGAATATTCGCAGATATTCACATAAAAATAGAGTAACAATTTACTCTTTTTTTAATTAATGCTATACTAACTATAGGAGATGAATATAATGGATATATTTTGTAAAATTGTAAATGGTGAAATTCCTTCATATAAATTATATGAAGATGAAACCGTATTAGTCTTTTTAGACGTAAATCCCGACACAAATGGACACACTTTAATTATACCTAAAAAACACTATTTAGATTTATATGAAATTGAAAACAACACATTACTTCATATAATGGAAATTGCAAGAAAAATTGGAAAGTTATTAGAAGAAAAACTACATTGTAATGGAATTACCCTAATTCAAAATAATGGAAGTGTTCAAGAAGTAAAACACTACCATCTACATTTAAAACCATACTATGAAAATAAACAAGAATTACTCCCTGTAGAAGAAGTTTATAATACAATTACTAAATAATCTACTAAAAGTAGATTTTTTAATTTAATTAAACTTTTGACATATTCAAAAAAACTACTAAAACATATCATAAACTAGATAAGGGGGAAGTAAAATGTTCAAAAAAAATTTTGGTATGTATCCAGTAAATAACTGCTGCTGCAATGACCCAATTATTGAACCAGCTATTAATAAATGCATTGAAAAAGAATTTTGTCATGAGGTAAATCATATTTGTCCAGTTCATACTCACGTTATAAATAAGCACATATACAATCATACATATACTCCTAGATATACATGTTCAGAAGAAAATCAAATTATAAATAATGATCCTGGATGTTGCGCAAAATTTATGAATAATGGCTTTTAAAGTCATTATTTTTTAAAACCTTGAACTTAATAGTTCAAGGTTTTTAACATCAAAAAGGCATTTTAAAATTACCTTTTTTCATTTGTTTCATCATAACTTTCATCTGATCAAACTGTTTAAGAAGTTTATTTACCTCCTCTACAGGCCTGCCACAACCCGCAGCAATTCTTCTTTTTCTACTAGATTTTAAAACATCAGGATTTTTTCTTTCATAAGGAGTCATCGATAAAATAATCGCCTCAATATGTGCCATCTGTTTGGGATCTATAGTCACATTATTAAGTCCCATCTTTTTAGCTCCAGGTATTAATTTAATCAAATTTTCAAGTGGTCCTAACTTCTTTACCTGGTTAAGCTGACTTAAAAAGTCCTCCAAATCAAATTTACCTTTTTGAAGTCTTTGCGCCGTCTTTAAAGCTTCATCCTCATCAATAACACTTTCAGCTTTTTCAAGCATGCCCATTAAATCACCCATATCAAGTATCCGATTAGCCATTCTCTCTGGATAAAAAGGCTCTAACCCATCCATTTTTTCACTAACACCTATGAACTTGATTGGAATATTTGTTAAATGTCTAATAGATAAAGCCGCTCCACCTTTTGTATCACCATCAAGCTTAGTTAAAACAGAACCAGTTATTGGTAAAACCTCATCAAAACCAGTAATAACATTAACCGCATCTTGACCCATCATACTATCTAAAACAAGTAAAATTTCATTAGGATCCACTTCCTTATTAATATCTTGAAGTTCACCCATAAGTTCTTCATCTATATGAAGTCTTCCAGCAGTATCTATAAGTACATAATTATATCCATTTTCTTTAGCATATTCTACCGCATTTTTAGCAATTTCTACAGGATTTTTACTATCCTCAGAATAAACCGCAATATTAAGTTCTTTGCCAATCTGTTTTAATTGATCAATAGCTGCGGGCCTATAAACATCACAAGCTACCATTAATGGATTTAATCCATATTTTTTTCTAAGTAAAAGAGCAAGCTTACCAGTAGTCGTAGTTTTACCACTACCCTGAAGACCAACCATCATTAAAACCGTCATCGGTTTAACTACAGTTAAAGGCTCTGCTTCATTACCAAGTAAAGACACAAGTTCATCTTTAACAATTTTAACAAAAACTTCACCCGGTTTTAAGCTTTTATTAACTTCCTCACCTAAAGCCTTATCCTTAACATTATTAATAAATTCCTTTACAACCTTATAATTAACGTCAGCTTCAAGAAGAGCAAGTCTAATTTCCCTAGTTACTTCGCCAATATTATCCTCAGAAATCCTGCCATAACCCTTAATTTTATTTAAAGCATTTTGAAGTCTATCGCCTAAATTTTCAAACATTTATATCACCCAAATCATTATCATGTAATTAAAATATTACCAACTATTTAACCCAATGTCAACCACAAAGCGTCTTATAACTTTTATCAAAAGCCTTTAAAAAATTATCAATATCTTTTTTAGTTGTTTTTCTAGAGATACTTACTCGCAAGCTAGAACTAGCCCTAGAAATATCCCCAGTTAACGCTAAAACAGCTTTTGAATAATTTCCAGTCGCACATGCACTTTGCGTTGATATATATACATTTTCTTCTTCCAAACTATGCATAAAAGTCTCAGGTTTAACACCTAAAACACTAAAATTTAAAATATGATCTATAGAATTATCATTACTATTAATACAAACTTTTTCATAATTAGATAAAGAATTTTTCAAATACAAATTTAACTCTTTTATTAAATTCAAATCATTATCTATATTTTCATAAGAAAGTCTTAAAGCTTTAGCCATACTTACAATTAATGCTGTAGCAGGCGTACCACTACGATAAATGGTTGTACTCTTGCCCCCATGAATAAGCGGTTCTATTTCTATATTTTCTTTCTTATAAAGTGCCCCTACACCTTTAAAACCAAAAAATTTATGAGCCGAAAAACTAGCAAAATCAACATCAGATAAATCGAATCTTATTTTTCCAATAGCTTGCGTTATATCAGAATGAAATAAAATCTTAGGATATTTTTTTAAAACTCTTCCTATTTCCTCTATAGGTTGTCTCATACCAATTTCACTATTAACCATTGAAATAGTAACCAAACACACATTATCAAGCATCATCTCTAATTTATCAATATCAACAGTCCCATTTTTTAAAGGAACATAATCAACAATAAAACCTTTTTTCTTAAGATACTCTAAAGGCTCATTTATAGACGAATGCTCAAGTTCTGTAGTAATAATATGATTACCTCTATTTTTATAATTTTCCATCGCCTTAATTACTGTATTATTAGCTTCACTAGCTCCAGACGTATATATTATCTCACTAGATTTTACACCAAGTATATTAGAAATTTGTTTTGTAGAAGCATCAATTAAATGCTTAGCCTCCAAACCCAATTTATGAAGTGAGTTAGGATTCGCAAAATAATCATTTGCTTTAATAAAACTATTCACAACCTCTTCATCAACAGGACTAGTTGCACTATAATCTAAATATGTCATAAATACCTCCTACTTTTTAGTATCAAATCCACTTCGTTTAAACAGTTTTTCCAAATCATAATTAGAATAAAAAATTGTTGTCGGTCTACCGTGAGGACAGTTAAATGGATTCTTGCAGCATCTTAAATCTTCAACCAAATCACGCATATCTTCAATAGTTAAATGAGTATTAGCTCTAACCGCATGTTTACAACTCATCATTGTCGCCACTTTCTCATTAAATTTTTCTATACTAAATTCCCTTTCTTTAATAATAACATCTATGATGGTTCTAATTGAATCCTCTAAATTATTAGTGGGAAGCCACGTAGGATGTTCCTTAACAATTATCGAATTTATTCCAAATTCCTCAACTTTAAATTTTAAATCAGTAAATAAATTTAAATGCTCTTTCAAAATAATATATTCGTCATTTGAAAGTTCAATTGTAACTGGAAAAAGCAAAGCAGTACTTGCTATATTAGGTTTACCCATCTCCTTTTTAAACCTTTCATAATTGCATCTTTCTTTAGCCGCATGAAGATCCATTAAATACATACCATTTTCATTTTCAAGAATTATATATGTCCCATGTACAAGCCCAACAGGATACATTTCAGGCATAAGTTTATCAGAAACCACATAATCTGCATTATCACTTACTATATCTTCATTTATAATTAATTCATCTAAAGGAAAGGAAACCTCCTCAATTACCGATTCCTTCGAATCAAGTTTTATAAATTGTTCAGCATACTTAGGCCTTTCCTTAACCTCCTCTTTTTCAAGGCTAGCCGAAGGGATAAGTTCTCTATTACTAATCTTACTAACAATCATATCGTTAATAAGTTCAAGCAAAGTGTCCATTTTGCTAAACTTTATATCCATTTTAGTAGGATGAATATTTACATCAATAACACTAGGATCAACAGTTATATTAAGTACCGTAACCGGATATCTGTTATCTGGCTTATATGAATGATATGCATCGTTTATAGTTCTATTAATTTCCAAATTTTTGACAACTCTTCCATTTACGATTGTAACCATATTATTTCTGCTAGATCTATGAACTTCAGGAAGAGAAATATAACCACTTATTTCATAATCAGCATTTTCCCCACTTACAGAAATCATCTTTCTAGCAACACTATTTCCATAAATACTTTGAATTACTTTTAAAAGATTAGAAGAACCATCAGTTCTCAAAATAACACTATCATTATTTTGCAAAAGGAATCTAATGCCCGGATGTGAAAGAGCAAGCTTATTCATATAATCAGTTATATTAGCAAGTTCAGTATAAAGACTTTTCATATGCTTAAGTCTAGCTGGTGTATTATAAAAAAGCTCACTAACAGTAATTACTGTCCCCTTTCTAGCATCACCCTTTGAAACCTCTAAAATTTTGCCGCCATCTATTATAACATGCGTCCCAACATCTTTAACACACGTTTTTAAATCAACCCTACTAACAGCCGCAATAGAAGCAAGTGCCTCTCCTCTAAAACCTAAAGTATTTAAATTATATAAATCATCTTCAGAGCTAATTTTACTAGTCGCATGCCTTGAAAAAGATAATACAGCATCATCTTTATCCATTCCCTTACCATTATCAACTACTTTTATCTCACGCGTTCCAGCATCAACAAGCAAAACTTTAATCTCAGAAGCACCGGCATCGATACTATTTTCAACAAGTTCCTTAACAACTGAAGCACACTTTTCAACAACTTCTCCAGCAGCTATTTTATTTGCTAAAATCTCATCCATAACCTTAATAATAGCCATATCATCACCCAATAAAATTATACACTATAATGAAAAAGAAAACAAAGCTATATTTATCTCATCTATTTAAAAATAAAATATAGTCAAATTTATAAAAATAGTGTATAATTTAAATATGCTGGATTAGCTCAGTTGGTAGAGCAGCTGTCTCGTAATCAGCAGGTCGCAGGTTCGAGTCCTGTTTCCAGCACCAGTAAGAAATCTGTTCAAACTTTATGTTTGAAATTAAAAATAAATAAAAATATCAATTTCTAAAATGAAGTTGATATTTTTATTTATTACAAATTCCGCATCTTAACGATATAATAGCAGAAGTAAAAGAATATGCAATTCTAATTTTTTTAAACAAAAAATATGTTGCCTGTCAAACAACATATTTTTGTGTGGTAATACTTCTAAAATTATTTACTAAAGTGACAGCTAAGTAAATAATTTTTTATCAAGAGCCCACTTACGTACGTATACTTAATAGCTTGATATGATAAGAAGAAAAATCATTAAATTAACTATATAAAATAGTGAATTTAATTTTAAATTTAGCTATATGAAATAGGTAAATTTAAATTTATAAATACGTCTATTTTAAATTACCCAGCTTAAGAATATTATATTCTTACAGTTTGTAAAATTAAAATAGTTAATGTATTTATTTCTTCCTATCCTATTAAGTAATTTAACTATATCATACATTTTGACAAAATGCAACATTTTTTTAAAAAAAATAATTTTTTTTAAACTTTACATATTTGCTTTACGTAAAATCAAAAAACTAGAAATATTTTTTTATTTTGCATTATTGACAAAATAAAAATATAAAATTATAATCTAATTAATATATGTTATCAAGAGCGGACGAGAGAATCGGCTTTATGACTCCGCAGCAACCTATTTAAGTTAGGTGCTAAAACCGACAAAGTCGTAGAACTTTGACTGATAATTATAATTAAATATATTAATTATTAAAGTCTTTGTCTATGCAAAGACTTTTTTTCTTGAAACATATATAAAGGAAAGGATTTGATAGAATGAAAAAACTATTCACTTCAGAAAGCGTAACTGAAGGGCATCCAGATAAACTATGTGACTATATATCAGATAGTATTTTGGATGCATATCTAGATTTAGATGAAAACTCTAGAGTAGCTTGCGAATGTGCCGCCGGAAAAAACGCAATATTTATAACAGGAGAAATAACATCTAAAGTTAAAATTAACATTGAAAAAATAGCCAGAAAAGCTATAAAAGAAATAGGATACTTGGGGAAAAATGATATTAATTACAAAACATGCAAAATAATAGTAAACATATCAAAACAATCGGAAGATATTGCTTTAGCAGCAAATGATAATATAGGAGGAGCCGGCGATCAAGGCATAATGTTTGGATATGCATCAGACGAAACAAAAGAGCTTATGCCACTAGGAATAGTATTAGCCCATAATCTTACAAGAAGACTCTCCGAAGTAAGAAAAAATAAAATAATTAAAGGATTAGGACCAGATGGCAAATCTCAAGTTACAGTTGAATACATAAAAGGATATCCAAAAAGAATAGACACTATCCTAATCTCTACCCAGCACACTCAAAACAAAAAAATAGAAATTTTAAAAAAAGAAATAACAAAGGAAGTTATTTATAAAGTAATCCCTAAAGACTTAATAGATAAAAACACCAAAGTATTAATTAACCCAACAGGAAGATTTGTAATAGCAGGCCCTCTAGGAGATAGCGGTCTTACAGGAAGAAAAATAATAGTTGATACATATGGTGGATATGCTAGACATGGAGGTGGCGCTTTTTCTGGAAAAGACGCTACTAAAGTAGATAGATCTGGAGCTTATATGGCAAGACACATCGCCAAAAATATTGTTGCAAATAAATATGCCAAAAAATGTGAAATCCAGCTTTCATACGCCATAGGTATTAAAAATCCAATTTCTATAAATATAAACACCTTCAGCACAAATACTATTGATGAAGAAGAAATTATAAATAAAATAGTTAAAACATTTGATTTAACACCTCAAGGCATAATTAAATATTTAGATTTAAAAAAACCAATATATACCAAAACTACTAACTATGGTCACTTTGGAAAGGAAAACCTTCCTTGGGAAAAAATTATAAAACTATAAAAGGATTAAGAAAAAAAACTTAATCCTTTTTAAAAGAAATATCTTTATTGGAAGGTCCACTTATGCACTTACCATTTTTATCAAACCTAGAGCCATGACAAGGACAATCAAAAGTCTTTTCTACCTCATTAAAAATCAAACCACACCCCAGATGAGGGCATTTATGAAAAACCTTATACCCATCATAATTCATTATTTTACTGCCATCCTCGTCTTTATAAATCACATCATCATTTTTAACACTAAAACCTTTAACATAACCTTTTATATTCTCATATATATCACTAATCATACCTAAACACTTACTAAAATTAATTCTTTTTGGATTAAACAAATTAATATATTCGCTATCCTTACCGCATATCATATCGCTAATTATTTTACCTGCTAAAACACCATTTGTAAGACCCCACGTATTATAACCTGTCCCGATAAACAAATTATCTTTAATCTTTCCAATATAAGGAAGCCCATCATTAGTGATGATATCAATATTACTCCATAAATAATCAGGGTGCAAATTCAAATCATTTAATTTCTTTATAAGTTCTTCAAAATTATTTTTATCGCAAGTATTATTACTTAAAGAATCTGAATTACTCAAATATACTAAATAATTTTTATAATTTCGAGCTGATATAAAAGGATTACTATAACTAATTAAAGATACAGGATTATCCTTATAAACACTCGCACTTAAATAAGATTTTTCTAACCTTCCTTTAATAGGAAATAAAAAAGGCAAATTAAAATAAGGATAATGAGATGCAATAACTACATATTTTGCTTTTATTTTATTATTATCAGTATAACACATATAAAAATTGCCATTTTTTTCTATTTTTTTAATACTTGTATTCTCATAAACAGGAAATTTATTTTTCAAAAGTAATTCATAAATAAATTTAACAGGATGAAATATATAAGTATCATCTACATAAATCATATATTTACCCTTAATCAAATCCATATTTTTCTTATATGTTTTTATTTTATTTCTATGTAAAAAATCTTCTAACTTTTTTATTTTTTTAATTTCACTTTCTTTATTAGTGTAAAGGTAAGCCTTAACTTTTTCTAAATCACATTCTATCTTTTCTTTTTCAATAATATCTACCACCAGCTTAATTGCATCAATTTGTGATTTCAAATATAAAGATGCTTTTTCATCATTAAAATTATTTCTTATCTTATCTATCAAATCATTTTGCAAAAAATTTAATTTTCCTGTAGAATTTCCCGTAACAGCTTGCCCCATCTTATTTTGTTCTACTAACATAACCTTTAAATTACTATCTTTCAAATGATATAAAGAGCTTATTCCTGTAATACCACCACCAATAATTAAAACATCACAGTTCATATCTTCCGAAAGTTTAGGATATTCTTTCTCTTTAATTAAATCTTTCCAAATACTTATATTTTTCAAATTATCACCACTATTATTATTCGCAAAATAAAAAAAAATAATCAAAAAAGAAGATATAAATCTTCTATCCCATAACCTGCCCACCATTTACATGAAGAACCTGTCCAGTAACATAGCTTGAATCATCAGAAGCTAAATATACAAACGTTGGAGCAAGCTCATATGGATTAGCTCCTCTTGCCATAGCTGCATCAGAACCTAATGATGGAATCTTTTCAGCCACCCAGCAAGCCGGTTGAAGTGGCGTCCAAA
>CAMNJS010000004.1 GCA_946541645.1 uncultured Bacillota bacterium
TCTCTAGCCTTTATTAATGTAATTATTTATCTGCTTTTTCTCTAATTGCAGCTTGAGCAGCAGCAAGCCTTGCACCAGGTACTCTAAATGGTGAACATGATACATACGTAAGACCAACCCTATGACAAAAATCAATAGTTTTAGCATCTCCACCATGCTCGCCACATATACCAAGTTTAATATCAGGACGAGTTTCTCTACCTAATTTAACAGCTCTTTCAACAAGCTTACCTACACCTTTTTGATCTAATGTTGCAAAAACATCACTTTCAAAAATATGTTTATTATAGTATTCAGATAAAAACTTACCAGCATCATCACGTGAAAATCCATAAGTCATTTGAGTTAAATCATTTGTTCCAAATGAGAAGAATTCAGCTTCAGTAGCTATTTCATCAGCGAGAATTGCGGCCCTTGGAATTTCAATCATTGTTCCAACTTTATACTTAATATCAGCTTTATTTTCTTTAAGCACTTCATCAGCCACCTTAACAACAACGTTTTTAACATACTTAAGCTCGGCCTTATCACCTACTAATGGAATCATAATTTCAGGTTCTACTTTAATACCTTTTTTAGATACATTAATAGCAGCTTCCATAACAGCTCTCGTTTGCATTTCAGCAATCTCTGGATAAACAATTGAAAGCCTGCAACCACGAAGGCCCATCATTGGATTAAATTCTTTCAAAGAATTAACTCTATCCTTAAGTTCATCAAAAGTCATATTTAAAGTTGGAGCTAAAGCTTCAATTTCTTTATCCTCGTGAGGCAAAAACTCATGTAGTGGTGGATCTAAGAAACGAATTGTAACTGATTTTCCATCCATTTCTGTAAACAAGCCTTCAAAATCTTCCCTCTGGTAAGGTAAAATTTTTGATAAAGCTTCTTTTCTTGTTTCTAAGTCTTTTGCTGTAATCATACGCCTAAAATTAAATATTCTCTCTTCGTCAAAGAACATATGCTCAGTACGACATAAACCGATACCCTCAGCGCCAAATTTATTAGCATTAGCCGCATCAATAGGTCTATCTGCATTCGTATAAACTTTTAAAGTTCTATTCTTATCAGCCCAGCCCATAAATGTTTCAAAATCACCAGAAATTTCTGGAGCTTTAACCATAATTTCTTCGCCATAAACTGCACCAGTAGAACCATCTAAGCTTAAAAAGTCACCCTCTTTAAATACTTTACCATCCTTAGTAGTTAAAGTTTTTTTAACTTCATCAATAACAACTTCTGAGCATCCTGCAACACAACAAGTTCCCATACCACGAGCAACAACTGCCGCATGTGAAGTCATACCACCACGAGAAGTCAAAATACCTTGAGCTAGGTTCATTCCTTCGATATCTTCTGGTGAAGTTTCCATTCTTGCCAAAACAATATTCTTAATACCATTTTCATATGCATCTTTTACATCTTCTGCGCTAAAATAAACATGACCTGTAGCCGCTCCTGGTGACGCTGCTAAACCTGTAGCAATTATTTCTGCACGCTTTAAAGCTTTATCATCAAATACTGGATGTAATAATTGATCCAAATCACGAGGATTTACACGAAGTAAAGCTTCCTCCTTAGTAATAGCTCCCTCATCAACTAAATCTACAGCTATTTTCAAAGCCGCACTTGCCGTTCTTTTACCATTACGAGTTTGAAGCATAAATAATTTACCATTTTCAATAGTAAATTCCATATCCTGCATATCCTTATAATGATTTTCTAATATAGCACAAATTTTAACAAACTCATCATAACAATCAGGTAAAACTTCTTTTAATTTATCAATATGTTCAGGTGTACGTATTCCTGCAACAACATCTTCACCTTGAGCATTAATTAAAAATTCTCCAAATAATTTTTTCTCACCAGTTGCCGGATTACGTGTAAAAGCAACCCCAGTACCAGACTTATCCCCAGTATTTCCATATACCATTTGTTGAACGTTAACTGCTGTCCCCCATGTATCTGGAATATCATTAAGCTTTCTATAAGTCTTAGCTCGATCATTATTCCAAGAACGAAATACAGCCTGAATAGCCTCTATCAACTGAACTTCCGGATCTTGAGGAAAATCCTCACCAGCATGTTTTCTATATTCCTTTTTATAAATATCAACCACTTCTTTTAAGTCAGAAGCCGTTAACTCTGTATCAAATTTTACACCTTTATCTTCCTTAATACGATCAAACTGATGCTCAAAATCACTCTTAGGAAAACCTTTTACAACATCTGAAAACATTTGAATAAATCTTCTATAACTATCAAATACAAATCTTTCATTTTTAGTTATTGAAGAAAATCCTAAAGCAACCTCATCATTCATGCCTAAATTAAGTACTGTATCCATCATTCCAGGCATTGATTCACGAGCCCCTGATCTTACTGATACAAGTAGTGGATTTTTAGGATCACCTAACTTTTTACCAGAAACCTCTTCAAGTTCAGCAAGTTTTTCCTTAACCTCGCTCATTATTTCCTCAGAAAGTTTACCACCATCATCATAATATTTAAGACAAGCTTCCGTAGTAATTGTAAAACCTTGTGGAACAGGTAGACCAATACTTGTCATTTCTGCAAGATTTGCACCTTTACCGCCCAAAGTCTCACGCATATCTTTGTTTCCTTCTTTAAAAGAATAAACATATTTCATATTCATAACCTCCCAACGTATAGTATAACATAAACTCCATAATATAACCCAATAATTTAACCTTTTTGTCACTTTTTAACACTCTACTCAATCATTAAAATTATACAAATTTATACAAAAAAATTGTTTTTTTAATTATAGATGTTATAATTAAAGTGGTGAATGATATGACAAAATACAAAATAGATAAAAATATAAAATTTAAACAAATGATATGCCATGTTATGTTTACTGCATCATTAGTAGGAGCCTCATTTTTCGGATTTCAAGCCTTAAAAGATGTCGCCGAACTACAAAGACAAAGCACAGCATCTCAAAATCAAATAGAAATAGTAACAGATGCCATTAATCCTGATTATGAAGAAATACAAACCCAAGAGGAAAAAGATACTACTGAACAATACGTACCAAAGTATGACTTTGAAAAACTATGGGAGACAAATCCAAACATAGTAGCCGTTATCGAAGGCGACTGCTTCGAAGGAGGATATTATCCTATTGTTTCAACAAACAGTATTGATGAAGAAGAATACTATCTTCACCACTCTATAGATGGCAGCGAAAGTAGTACCGGAAGTATATTTTCAGATTATAGAAGTGATAACAGCATTCAAAGTGACATAACAATGATATGGGGACACAACATGCGTGGTCAAGATGGAAAAATGTTTGGTAGTCTCACTAACTATCAAAGTCAGCAATACTATGAAAACCATAACAAGCCACTAAAACTATACACCCCAGCCGGTGAATATAATCTACACCTATACTCAGTAGTCGTTGAAGACCCAAGCTACATTTCTGTTGGCAATTTTAAAAGTGAAGAAGAAATGCTAAATTTTCTAACCGATATGCAAAGCAAATCATTAATTAATACTAATAGAAATCCAAACCCCAATAGTAACTACCTCATAACATGCACATGTAGTTCCGAAACAAGTTCTAATATTTATGATAGGAATATAAATTTATGGGAAATTGAACCTGTAATGGTAAAAGAAATAAATAATGAAAAAGCGTTATAAAATATTTTATACGCTTTTTTAAATACTGTTTTTCTATATTAACCATATCTGCTACAACGTCTAATGTTGATTTTTCCAAACTGTAATACTATTTTTAACAATATTGTAAGGAATCATATACCCAGCTTTGTAATGCCCTAGCAAAGTAAATGAACCCGCAATATTTATCCCTACTATACCTCTAATAGCATCATTAGATTTATTTTGCATCTCATTAAATACCCTGCTTTTGCTTTCTTTCTCTCCAGCAATTGGAATCATTTCACTCGCACCAATAAAAACAAAGATAATAACTATAACAGCTAATACAAAAGCAACTAAATTTTTATTTTTCATATATAAATCCTCTTTCTTAAATATTATAACATAGCTATTATATTTTCATAATCTATATATATCAAAATTTTAATCAATTTTAAATATTATTTGCCATATTTTTAGGCCATCAAAAAACGGACTTTCATCCGTCTTACATAAATTTAATAATATAATTATTTATGATACAAACTTATTAAAACACAAATCTATAAATTCTATATCTGATATTTTTTGTTCAAGATATTTATTAAACAAATCTTTGTTAATCCCGTCTTTAACTATACTTTTATAATTTGGAAAATTGTTTTCAACACTCTCTCTATGAACCTCATATATTTTGCCACTAAAATTATATTTAATATATTTAACATTATCTATTAAAGCAAACATCGACACAGAATTATAAACTATACTTTTTTCCAAATAATAATTTTCGTTTATATACCAATCTGTTATATTATAATCAATTATTAATCCTAAATTATCAGTATCTATTTCAAACACATAGCCATATTCAGATAATGGCAATGATGCGATTAAATTTCCATCATTACTATTATTACCAACATATTTATTTTTATATTTAATAATATTATCAATCCCTGATTTATCCCTATTAAATGGCACAACCGGAATAGTATCAATATTATATTTTTTACTAGTATCTACAATAATATACTCATTTGGTGTATTGCTATTTACTCTATACACAGTATATAATGGATTATCACATTCATAGACATATCCATTACTAGTTTTTATAATGCAAAATCTAGATAATTGTTTTAATGAAATAACACTTATATAATCAATAATAAATAATGAAATTAAAAATAATATAAAATATACAAAACAAATTATTATCCTTTTTGAAAATTGATAATTCTTTGTGAGTTTACTGACCCCTATTAATGATATTACAGCCCCCAAAACAGAATATATGCTTCCCCACGAACTTTCTGAGGCAAACATAGTCATTGCTGTAAAAGATATAAGAATTCCCAAAATTAGTAATACTATTCCCAAATTGTTCCTAATTAAATTAATTTTCTTGGTAGAATAATCAATAGTGTTAATAATATTTTCTTCAAATTTTTCTTGATACTCTTCCCTATTTAATCTTTCTCCACTCAGCAATTCATTAATATTAATATCTAATTCGTCACATAATGGTTTAAATAAAGATAAGTCAGGCATGTTTCGCCCGTTTTCCCAATTTCCTATTGATTTATCCGTAACTCCCAATTTTTCTGCTAACTCCGATTGAGTCATTTTCTTATCTTTACGGCACATAGCAATAAACTTTCCTATTTTTTCTTGATTCATAAATTCTCTCCCTCCACACCAAAATCATATATCTATTATAACTAATTTAACAGGAAACAATTCTAGGGTTATAAATAAGAAATTAAATTTCTGCCTGTATTTTACCATAGAAAAAATAATTTTCGCATTCTAATTAAAATAATATTATAGTGCCAAGCGCAACTAGCCCTTGACAAATAACATTTGATATTTCTATCTTCCAATGTGTTCTTGGATCTTTTAAATTAGCTTTTATGCCTATAACACATAGCATTATAAATATGATAATTGCAAATGCATAAAATACTGATGGAAGAATATTATTAGTTCTAATTGAAAAAGTTATTAATGAAATGTATATTAATAAATACCCAAATGCGCCAGTTAGCACAGCTATCGTATTCATTTTTTTACTTTTTTTATATACTAAATATAACAATAATAAAATCAATTCAAAAATCAATAATAAAACTAATCTCAAACTCATAACATATTTTAATATCATTAATCCTGATAATAAAATTCCAGCATTAACACAAAATACCAAACTAACTGGCATTTTAAACTCTATTATGCCCAAACCTACTATTACTTTTCCAGTAGGAATAATAAAACCAAATAATAATGATATTACTGCACCTATTATTAAAAACACATTATAAGGGATACCAAGTTCAGGTCCAATATTTTTAATAATTGTTATGATTATGACACTATAAAAAACTGGATTAATATAATCAAGCAAACCTAACGAAACAGAAAAATTATTAAATTTATCTTTTTTCATTTTATACCCCTTTTCTACTATTAGTATACCATAATAAAAGGAACTCACGTTCCTAATATTATGGTATATTTTAATTTAAACAAAGATATCAAATCATTACAATAATATTGTTACTTAGCTTTAATATCCATACTTCCAGTAGCTCCTTTCCCCGCAGTAATACGAATAGTGTAATCACCAGATGGTAGCTCAAATTCACGAACGTCGATAGATGTAAATGTTTCTTTCATAAGTACTTTTGTTATAGCATCTATATTTTTAGGTAACACCTCAATTCTTATTAAACTATTATCTGTTAAATTTGTTCTAACTTCAAGCTTTTGCTCCTCTTGAAGTTTAATATAACCAATTCCTGATGCCTTTCTTCCTGCCTTCTGAGCTGTAACAACAATGTTTCCATTTTCATCATTTTCTACACTAAATATAGAGCTAGTTTGATTAATATATATTATCGCAATTATAACTGCCAGTAAAATTACTAATATTGTACAAAGTATAGCCTTTTTACACTTCATAAAATTCAACTCCTTTGCAAACATTGTATCACACTATTTATTATTTTTTTACTATTTTCATGCATTCATAAAACTTTATTAGTCAAAACACAAACTGTCTCAACATGATAAGTCCAAGGAAACATATCAAATAAAACAACATCTTTAATATCGTATGATCTGCCAAATTCCTTCAAATCTCTAGCAAGCGATATAGGATTACAAGACACATAAATAATTCTTTGAGGATTTATATCTAAAATATTATTAATCCCCTCTTTAGTAAGACCACTTCGAGCAGGATCAACAATAACAACATCCGCCTTAAGCTTTTTAACTAATTTATTAGCATCCCCACACATGAATTCCACATTATTAACTTTATTCGATTTTTTATTTTCATCCGCGCATAAAACTGCTTCTTTATTAATTTCGACCCCAACAACTTTTTTAAAATTCTTACTTAAAAATAATCCAATTGTCCCTGTTCCACAATATAAATCAACCGCGTTTTCTAAAACTCCCGCATACTCTGCAATCTTCAAATAAAGTTCTTCAGCAACATCACTATTAATTTGGAAAAAAGCATCTTTAGAAATCAAAAATTTATAATCACCAATAGTTTTCAAAATTTTCTCTTTACCATATACAAGATTATCATTAATAAATATAGAATCTGCATACTTTTTAATATTAGTAATATCCATCATGCCTTTAATTATAACCATAACTTCATCCATATCCTTAATAATTATCTCTTCTACCAAAGCCAAATTTTCACCCCTAATCACTTCAATTATTTTATTAATCCTCGAAGAAGCAATTAGACATTTATCAATCGAAATGAGTTCGTTAGAATTATTTTTAAAATAACCAATTTTTCCATTTCTAACCTTGAGTGTAACTTTATTTCTATAACCATACATATTTTTACTAGGAACTATTGTTTTTATATCAAAACTAACCCCGCCTATTCTTTTCAAAACATCATAGACTTTTTCTTTTTTATATTCTAACGTTTTTTCATAACTTAAATTTTTTAAAGCACACCCGCATTCATCATATTTACACTTTGAACAAATACGGTGGATAGACTCTTTTTTCAAAGAAATAATCTTACCTTCCATAAAACTTTTCTTATCAGAAAAAACCTTAACAACAGCTTCTTCACCGATAAAAAAATCAGGAACAAAAATTATTTTTCCGTTGATTTTTCCTATTCCTCTTCCAAAATTATCCATTCGCTCACATTTTATTAAAAACTCATCACTCATAAAATCACATCCAAAAAAATTATAACATATCTTAAATGTATTTGGGCATAATAAAAAAGAAAGTTGGGATATTGTGGAAAAAATTAGTATTAAAATAGAGGAAACTATCGATAAAATCAAAAAAATATACGGAAATAGCTCCGATATTAACACAAGAATCATCAATATCAAAGGTACAAAAATTGGATGCATTTTCCTAGAAAGTTCATCAGCAACAGCAACCATAAGTGATTTCATCATTAAAAGTGCGATCTATGCTGAAAAAAGCAAAACTATTTTTGATAACTTATTTAATACCTTAAAAAACAAGCTTTTTAATTGCCAATTATTTACTATAGAAAACTTTAAAGATTTTCCTTACTATTTATCAAGCGGATTTACAATAATCATTGTCGACGGAAATGATAAAGCTATTGTCATGGAGACAAGAGCAAACCTAGATAGAGGCATAACAGAATCCACAAGTGAACCAATAATTAGAGGCCCAAAAGATAGCTTTACCGAAAGTCATTCAAAAAATCTTGGACTAATCCGCAAACGAATAAAAGATCCAAACTTATGGTTTGATGAAATTAAACTAGGAAGAAGAACCAAAACAAGAATTACCATTGCTTACATAAATAATATAGCTGACAAAATAAAAATTAGAAAAATAAAAGATAGATTAAATGAAATAGATATAGATGGCATACTAGATAGTGGAAATATCAGAGACTATTTAACAAGTCAAAAATCAATTTTCCCACAAATAAAAAGCAGTGAAAGGCCAGATACCGCATGTCAAGAACTTTTAAACGGTAAAATAGTAATCCTAGTAGAAAATAGCCCATTCATATTAATACTACCTACTGTATTTTTAGACTACATAAAATCACCAGAAGATCAAAATCAAAAATCCATAAACATAAGTTTTACAAGAATATTAAGGTTTTTTGCCCTAATAATCACAATTTTAACTCCAGCCATTTACATTGCGATTGCCACATATGATCAAAACACAATCCCAGATAAACTACTTATTTCACTAGCCGTTCAAAGAGAAGGAGTTCCTTTTCCGACATTTTTTGAAATAATTTTATTTATGACAGTATTTGAAATACTAAGAGAAAGTGACCTAAAAAGTCCAACAAACATGAGTACCGCTATGAGCATCGTTGGTGCCCTAGTCTTAGGACAAGCCGCTGTTGACGCATCTATAGTATCACCTATAACTATTATTATTGTCGCGATAACATCCATATGTAGTCTCATATTTCAAGATAGTGACTTTATAAACGGTATAAGATTTTGGCGTTTTCTTTTCATACTAGCATCAAGCATGTTAGGAGTAATTGGAATATTATCGATGTCTTTAATATGGATAACCAAAATGGCTTCCTTAGAAAACCTAAACACAAGTTTCCTATCACCAATCGCCCCGTTTGACAAAACAGGAAATCAAGACGCTATCATTAAAGAAGCTACGCCAAATATATATGAAAGGCCAAAATATATAAGTTCAAAAAACATAATTAAACAAGGAGGAAGAAAATGAAAAAAGCACTTACAGTAATTATTATTTGTCTCCTACTTTGCGGATGCGAAGATTATGCTGAACTAAACAACCTTTCAATTGTAACAGCTGCTGGCATAGATAAAGCTGGTGATAAATATGAAGTTACCCTCTTAATCGCTAACTCTCCTAAAAACGAAACAACAAATAAAGAAGGAGAAGCTAAAACAACCGTATATCAAGGCAAAGCCAAAACCATTGCTGAAGCCGTAAAAATAATAGATAAAAAAACGCCAAAACAGCTATATTTTAGTCATATAAACGTCGTAGTTATATCAGAAGAAATAGGAAAAGAAGGTTTTTTAAACGTTGCTGACTGGTTAATAAGACATCCCCAAACCAGAAACAGATTTTATCTAATGCAAGTAAATGAAAATAAAGCTGGAGATGTATTAAAAATAATTTCCCCTCTAGAATCTTTTCCTTCGCAAAGTATAGCAACACTAATCGAATCAAATAAAAATTCAAGATCTGTTGGGGATACCGCATCTTATAGTAATTTTATTGGACGAATATTAGAAACTGGCTATGAGCCCATAATGTCAACTATAAAAATAAATGGCACTGTAAAAGAAGGAAGTACGCAAGAAAACCTTGAAACAACCGAGCCTAAAACATACCTAAGTCTAGGCCCTCTAGCCATATATAAAAAAGATAAACTAATTGAAACAACCACAAAAAAACAAACCGATTTAATATATGTTATTACAAACGAAGCCAAAGAATTACTATATAATATAAAATATAAAAATAGCAGCATTAATATCTTTTCCAATGCTGTAAAAACTAAAATAAAATTAAAAAATGAAAATAGTGTCGATATATACGTCGAAGCTAAAGGCAGTATATATGAAGCAAACGGAAATATAAACTTAAACAGTACAAGCGAAATAGAAAACATAGAAAAAATATGGAAAACATCAATGAAAAAAGACTTAATCAAATTAATAAAACAAATAAAAACTGAATATAAAAGTGATATTTTCGGATTTGGTAACATGATTTATAAAAATTATCCTCAAAAATGGAAAAAAATCAAAGATAAATGGAATGAAAAATATTTTAATAATCTTAATATTAATGTTCACACAAAAACAGAAATAATATCAACAGCCTCACTAACAAAGACATTAAGGGATGATGAAAAATGAAAAAAATAAGTACTTTTGAATATAATACTTTAATATGGTTTTTAATTAGAGCTTGCTTCACAGAACTTACATTTACAAGCATTCTATACTATACTAGACAAGATTCTTGGATTAGCATAACAATAGGAATTATATTAGGCCTTATTCCATTTTCTATATATGAATTTCTAAAACAAAAATATCCAAATGAAAACATAATAACATTAAATAACAAGCTGTGGAAAAAATTTGGAAAAGTTTTAAATATGTTCATTTTTTTAGGAAGCCTAGCCATAGTCACTTGTACATTTTGGATTTTAGTCCATTTTTCTAGTGCCCTATTTCTTTACAAAACAAATTTATGGATTATCTCACTTGCACTAATAATTCCCACCAGCTACGCTGCTTCAAAAACGATAAATATTATTAGTAAAGTAAGCTTAATGCTTTTTTACGCTTCAATGATTTTTAATGTTCTTATTTTATTTGGACTCATCGGAAACATCGACATAAGTAATGTTAAACCTATTTTTGAAAGTAACGTTAAAGACATTTTAAAATGTTCATTCATGCTTGTTGGCATAAATATAATGAAACTATTTTACTTAAATATTATAAATAAAAACATCATAAAAAACTATTCCAGCAAATATAGCATAATTATGTACTTTATAACAACAATAAATCTTTTAATTATCGCATTCACAACAGTTTGTGTATTTGGTATAGACCTTTCAACTTTATATGAATATCCTGCATTTCAAATTTTAAAAAGAGTAAACATATTAGGAATTTTTGACCGCATCGAAAGTATCTTATCAATAGAAGCACTATTTTCCATGTTTATACAAATAACTATCATAATATATTATTTAAAAGAAACGATATTAGAAACATTTAAACTCAATAAAAAAACAAATAAATATATAGTAATATCTATTTGCCTTTTCATCTATATTATAAGTAATATAATTTTTATAACCCATGAATCTGGGGAAAAATTCTTTATAAATCCACTTCTTTACATAACCTATATAATATTATTTATAATACCTTCAATTACACTAATTAAAAGTTTAAATAATATTAAAATACCTAAGCGTCAAAAAAATAGCGCCAGCCAAGAAGGCTAAAATAAACATAGTTAAGAAAAATGTCTTTACAAAAGATCCTTGCTTTTTGCCACCATCAACAAAATCAGCTTTTTTAAGTTTTATACCACCAGTAAAAAATGAATCATCCATTGTTTTTTCACCTAGTGAAGTAAATTCTGTAAAATCTTTAACATCGCCTACTTTAGTATCATCGGAAACTAAATCCTCAAGCATATTAACATCATCTTCATCACTATTTTTATTTAACATACTAGTTTGTGAAATAGTTTTAATAAGCTCCTTTAACTCCTCTTTATCATCTTCATCGTCTTTAGATTTTAAATTAAGATTTTTTAAAATATCATAACCAGTGTTATTTAAAACGCGCTCTTTATTATCTGGTTTCTTATTTTCCTTAGCTTCTTTTAAAACATCCATAATATCATAATTTCTATCAGTATCTTCTTTATAATGACTTTTAAAAGTAGGAGCTTTTGAATAATAAGTATCTGCATTATCATGTTCACGCTTTTTGCCAGCATTTTCTCTAGTTTCAATCATCTTTCTAACTTTAGAAATATCTATTTCGTTTGATTTATCAATAGAAGCAACACCTTCGATATTGCTATATCTTTCATCGTAAGAATATATACTATTATATAAATTTTTATTACGGCTAGACCTTAATGGTCTAACATTTTTGTCTTTATATCTTTCCATTCTAGATGCCATAGGTATCGCCTCCTACAATAATAATAACATATTTTAAATATTTTTAAAAGCATGCTATTGCAATTTACAAATTATTTATTTATAATTTTGTTATAGGAGGATTAAAATGGCAAAAGTTGAAGTAAATAAGAATAAATGCATTGGTTGTGGTGCCTGCACAGCTATAGCTCCAGATGTTTTTGAATTTGATGACGATGGTCTTGCTAAAGCTGTAAAACAAGAAATAAATGAAGACGTAAAAACCGCTGCTGAAGGTTGTCCAACAGAAGCAATTACTGCTGAAGAATAAAAAAAACTATTTTTTAAAGTGTTCAAAATAGTGTTCACTTCATTAAATAGTTTTTTTTATGCATTTCTTGCCCTTTTTAAAAGAAAACCATACACACCTATGCCAATAACAACAGCTAAAGCAAAAATACCAAAAACAATATACTGCGCATTTGCCGCAGTTGATGGCACTCTAACAGTTTGAGTTGTATTAGCAGCAGTCACATTAGAATCATCAAATTCTAATGAAAAATCATCAGCCATATCATTTAAACCATTAGTAAATTCATCCACAATTGAACTTGATAATATACTTTTTGCCATAGGATCACTAAAACCCTTCAGAAAAGTAAAAATCTGGGTAATTTCTTCTGAATTATCAACATCAGTTTGAAAAGATTTTGTATAATTATCAAATTCCGCTAAATTAAATGTAGCTGACTCAATTTCTGATGCACTAGATTTTGAACCATTAGAAGTCTCATAAGTAATTTGTTCACCTTCCTTAAGATCTATCCCCATCGCATCATAATCAACATCTTGAGGCATACTATCCATATCAACGTTATAAACATCAAATAAAGATAAAATCATTGCCATAATAAAATAATTATCTGTCGAAGCATAATACATTCTCGTTTCATCATTTGCTGAAGATATATCCCTAGTATTAACATAAGTTATAGTATCATCAGTTTCATTAAATTCTATAGTATATGGCCCATAAGTAGGATTAGTTAAAGAAATAGTAATCTTACCATCAGCATTAGAAATATTATAATTACTATCCTCTATGTATTCCAAAAACTTTGAGTTGACATCTGAAATGCCAACCTCAGCAGCAAAAACTTTTAAAGTATTCATAAATAATAAACAAGAAACAACCATTAAAATTAATATTTTATTCTTCATATGATACCTCCTATAATACAAATATATTATATATAAAAATTAACCAGTAAACAACAAAAAAGCAATTGTAATTTACAACTGCTTGTCAGCCCTAAAATAATGAGTAAAGTGTCTTTACCTCTTTAATTGTTAAGTGCCTATATTCGCCAGATTTTAAGCCATGTAAATCTAAAAAAGCAAACTTTTCTCTTTTTAATTTGATTACTTTATAACCAATTGCCTCAAACATTTTTTTTATCTGATGATTCTTTCCTTCATGTATTGTAACCTCAATCAAAGAAAAATTCTTTTTTTTATCTATTTTCTTTATTTTAGCCTTAGCTCTAGCAGTCTTCTTACCATCCACTAGTACGCCTAAACACATTTTTTTTAAAAGATCAGACCTTATCACACCCTCCACTTTAGCCACATAAACTTTTTCTATTTGACTTCGAGGATGAATAAGCAAATTAGTAAGCTCACCATCATTTGTAAGGATTAAAAGACCACTAGTATCATAATCAAGCCTACCTACAGGATAAAGCCTATTCGTAGTTTCAACTAAGTCCATAACTGTTTTTCTACCTTTTTCATCACTCGTCGTTGTAACAACTCCCCTTGGCTTATAAAGTAATATATATTCTTTATCTTCCAATTTTAAATTATGCCCGGAAACAGTAATCTGATCACTATAACTAGCTTTTGTCCCCAAATCAGTAACCTTTAAACCATTGACAAATACCTTTCCGCTTTTGATAAGTTCCTCGGCTTTCCTTCTAGAGCAAAATCCACTATTCGCGATTATTTTTTGAAGTCTTTCCATAAAAATCACCAACTAAATTATACTTTATGAAAGATTTAATGTCAAAACAAAATAGGAACTACAATTAAACTCATAATAACCATAAATAAATCAGCAAGCAATCCTACCCAAAGAGCATACTTTATTTTTTTTATACCTACTGATCCAAAATACAAAGTAATTATATAAATAGTTGTATCACTAGAACCCTGAATAACAGAAGAAAGAATACTAATAAAACTATCTGGTCCATATATGCCATATATGTTATTTAATAAAGCAAGTCCAAAACTGCCAGAAAGAGGTCTCATTATAGCTATAGGAAGAACCTCAAAAGGTATTTTTAGAAATAAAAATAGTGGTTTTAAAAAATTAAATAAAAAGTCTATAACTCCACTATTTTTAAAAATATTAACAGCCAAAATCATAGCAAGCAACGATGGAAACATACCTTTTACTATTGAAAACCCTTCACTGGCTCCCACCACAAAACTATCATAAACATTTATTTTCTTTAAATATCCATATATAATTATTAAAAAAACAATAAGTGGAATAAATAAATCTGTCATTTTTTTGCCCACAGCCTATCAATCATAAGTCCAAACAATAATGAAAAAAAGCTAACAATTATACAAGGCAAAATAATACTTGAAGGCCTATCACTGTTATGAAGCATCCTAAGCGAAATAATTGTTGTCGGAATAAGCGTAAAACCGCAAGTGTTCATAACCAAAAAAGTAATCATACTTCTGCTAGCAACATCCTTTTCACCATTTAAATTTTGAAGTGACTTCATAGCTTTTATTCCAAATGGGGTTGCCGCATTTCCAAGTCCAAAAATATTTGCAATAATATTTGAAGAAATATATCCAAAAGCTTCATGGCCTTTTGGGATTTCCGGAAATAATCTGATTAAAAATGGTTCTATTTTCCTAGAAAGCTTACTTAAAAGGCCCGATTCTTTAGCAATATTCATAATCCCAAGCCAAAGCGAAATAAGCGGAAAAATTTGAATTATTAAATCAAACGTTACCTTTCCACTATTTAATATTTCTCTATTTAAAACATTAAAATTTCCACTGCTGATTAAATAAATAGACCCTGTAATTATTAAAAAAATCCATAGCTTATTAATCATGATTTTACCTTCACATAAATATCTTCTTTTTTAACTACCAAGTCTCCTAAATATACTTTTACTACTCCAACTCTCATATTGTTTTTATACTTTCTAGCCTTATTAAGTTCAAATTTAAGTTTAAGTACATTTTCTTCATAAGCACTAAGCGGATAAGTAATTTTATTTCTAATGTACAGTTTATCATTATAATAATTTTCACCAATTATATGCAATTTTCCTTTATTAAGAAGTAAATAATTCTTATAAGTTTTAAAAGCCTCCTCGAACAAATCAGTATGATCTTTAAAATCATTACCATCATTTATTGTCACAGCCACTAAATTAAGATTATCCTTAGAAGCGGCCGTAACTAAAGTTCTTTTAGCTTTCTTTGTATATCCTGTTTTCCCACCTATGGTATATCTATATGAATATAAAAGTTTATTCTTATTTTTCCATTTATAAACATTTTTATTAGTTTTTAAAGTATAGGTTTTAACACTTACAATTTTTCTAAATTTTTTATTTTTCATCGCATAACTCATAAGTAATGCCATATCATAAGGCGATGATAAATTGCCATCATCTTCTTCATCAAGACCAGTAGGATTATTGAAAATAGTATTTTTCATACCTAACTTCTTAGCCTTCATATTCATGATATTAGCAAACCCTTTGACACTTCCTCCAGCATTTTTAGCTAAAACTATAGCCGCATCATTTCCACTTCGCATCATAAGACCATAAAGCAAATCCTTAACTTTTAGCTTTTCACCAATTTGAACGTATATTCCAGAACCATACGCTTTTAATACTTCGTCTCCTACAATAATATCATCTTCTAAATCCATATTTTCAATAACACATATCGCCGTCATAATCTTAGATATTGATGCGACACTTTGAACATAATTTATATCTTTACCATATAATACTCGGCCACTATCCATATCCATTAAAATTGCCGCTTTAGCCGATGTGCCAAAGGCCTTAACATTAAATGGAATAAATAATACCAAACATAATAAAAATTTTTTCATTACTTTCACCTAAATAATTTTATACAAAAAAAGGACATATTATGTCCACATATTTATTCATTCATATCATTTGTAGCATTCTGGTTATTGTCAGTAGTAGCGTCAGATGTGTTTTGATTATCATTAGTACTTTGATTATCATTAGTATTTTGTGTTGTATCAGTAGAATCTATAGCCGAACTATTAACATCAGTCACGCCATAAAGGCCATTAAGTTTACTTTCATCATCAGAAGATATAGGATTAATAGTCCACTGCTCATCAAGTTTAGTTAAATAAAAAGTAAGTGTATAAGTTTCAGTATCTGTAACCTTTTTAATCTCACCAAGCCTATATGATGCGAAAGTATTTTCATCATTAAACTCTGAAGCATTCTCAAGTCTATAATTATTTGCGTTATTAACTGCATCAGTATAATTACGAACAGTAATTTCAGCCGTTACCGTAGCCGAATCACCATCAATTGTTTCATCTTTAATTTTATAAGTCATATCTTGATAGTGCTTCTTCATAAATTCACGATAATCATTACGTTCATCATCAGTTAAGTCTGCATCAAAAAGTAAAACATCATCTAAATCAGCCATTACATCACTGTCATTTGTTTGATACTTATTCAAAAAAGCTTCGACCTTTTTAGTTGGTGTATTATTCATGTTGCCACAACCAGTCAATATAACTAAAGAAATTATTAAACAAATAAATTTTTTCATAAAATCCCTCCTTAATAAATATTTTGAGACATTTATAAAAAAATATACTTTGTTATTACAATTTTTAAAAATTTAAATTACTTTTGTTTGCCTTTCTTTTTTAAATATATAGATTCATAAAAATCATCTAACGGTTCATCACACAAAAAAGACATATAATCCATATTACGAGTTATTAACTGAACCTGCTCCAAATACTCAAAATTAAGATATTTACTTTTAATACAATATTCCTCAACTATTCGTGAAAAACTATTAGTAATTAAATCCAAATATTCGCCACTTCCAAGTCCTTCATTTAAAATTTCTGAAGGAATATCATATGTACAAATATATCTTCCTTTTTCCAAATTCACATAAAATAAACTCCCAAATTTTGGAAAAAAATGCATATACCTTTCATTTTGAACATAATTATGTGTATTAAGATTAACCTCTCCTGGATCTTTTTGATATAAACTCCCAGGTGCACCTATATTCTTAAAATCCACACCATTAAATATCTTATCAATTTCTTCTTTATCACATACTCTAAAAACTTGCATAAAATCACCAGCTCACCATTACAACACCATTATATCAAATATATTAGTTTAAAGAAAAACAAAATTTAATAAATATATCTTATGGCCTATAAACTTTACAGTTTATTTAAGCAAGATTATCATTTTAATCATCTAACGCAATTCAAAAACAAATACAACTATTTAAAACTCGAACCTTAGTTAAAAAGTTCGAGTTAAATTCACATATGGTGGACCCGAGGAGAATTGAACTCCTGTCCAAAAATACTTCAAAGAAAATCTCTACAAGCTTAGTTAGTTATAAAATTTCCTAATAAAAATTAGTAACTAACAACCATTTTATTAGTAAGCCTATAAAATTCATCACTATTCCTAGGCAAAATAATGATATATCTCACTAAAGCGAACCTCTAAAATTTCTCGTGAGCTAAGAAATTAAAGAAGTGTACCAAGCCATCTTAGGCAAAAGTAGGTACTAAATTATTTCTGTTTCCAGTTATATTTAAGGTTAGACATAACGTGTCTCTCCGGCTTGCAATTTAAATTTCCATATTCCTGTCGAAACCAAAACGGGCCCAGTTAAACAATTATATTCTAACATATAACTGTTTATTTTACAAATTACTTTTTTAATCTACTTCTAATATCTCTTTCAATATCACGTTTTTTAATATCTTCCCTTTTATCATAATCCTTCTTACCTTTACATATACCTATTAATACTTTAGCATATCCTTTACTTAAATATATTTTTAAAGGTATTAACGTATAACCTTCTAATCTTATCTTATCTCGAAGCTTATAAATTTCCCGCTTATGAAGAAGTAATTTTCTTGTTCGAGTTTCTTCATGATTAAAAATATTACCATTTTCATAACCACTAATATGCATATTAATAAGAAAAGCTTCATCCTTTTTTATAGTTGCATAGCTATCCTTTATATTAGCCCTACCATCTCTTATAGATTTTATCTCTGTTCCCGTTAAAACAATACCAGCTTCAATAGTTTCAAAAATCTGATAATTATGCTTCGCCTTTCGGTTGTTTATTTCCATTCTTATCACCTTTATTTAACCTAAAATTAATAAGCCCTTTTTCTTTTATCACACTATCAACAACTATTTCCAAAGTCATTCCAAGCATATACCTTTTTTTACTCTTTTTTCCAATTAAACTATAAGTACTTTCATCATAGAAATAGTAATCATCATCTATCTCATCTATCTTAATAAGACCCTCAACTAAATTAGATAACTCTACATACATCCCATAATTAGTAACCGTACTTATCATTCCCTTATAAACTTCACCAACGTGCTGCTCCATATATTCAGCCATCTTCATATCATCAACATCACGTTCACAATCCACGCTAGCTCTTTCTCTATCAGATGATTGTTTTGCAATAACAGGAAGTTCTCCCGTAAAATAATTAACAGTCTCATTATCTATTTTATGTTCAAACAAATATGTTCTAAGAAGTCTATGCACTGTCAAATCAGGAAAACGCCTTATTGGTGATGTAAAATGCGTATAAAACTTTGAAGCTAACCCAAAGTGACCAATATTAATATTATCATAAACAGCTTTCATCATACTTCGTAAAAGCATACTAGATAAAATCGGATATTCTTTTTTATCCTTAAGCTGATTTAAAATACTTTGAATTGTTTTAGGTGTAATATTTTTTAAATTAGCATTCACCTTATAACCTAAAACATTTAAAAAACCTAAAAATTTTCTTAATTTATCCTCGTCAGGAGCTCCATGAACACGATAAATAAACGGAAGCTCCATATAAGTTATTGTTTCAGCCACCGCTTCATTTGCCGCTATCATAAAGTCTTCAATCAAGTTTTCTCCAATTCCGCGCTCCCTTTTTTGAATATCTATAGCTCGTCCATTTTCATCCGTTATAATTTTAGGTTCATCAACATCAAAATCAATATACCCTTTCGAAATTTTAGCTTTTCTTATGATTTGTGAAAGCTCCTTCATCAAATTTAATGTATCTGCAAACTCCTCATAACCATCAGGTACAATATTTTCTTCTAAAATTTTGTTTACATTTTTATAAGTCATCTGTTTCCTTGACTTAATATAACTTTCAAAAATATCACTACTTACTGTGTTTCCATTTTTATCTATTTCCATATAACAAGAAATAGTAAGCCTTATAACATCAGGATTTAATGAACATATCCCATTTGAAAGTTGATGTGGAAGCATTGGAATTACCGTATTTGCAAGGTAATTACTAGTCCCCCTCGCAAACGCTTCTTTATATAATGCTGAATCAGGTTTTACATAATGACTAACATCAGCAATATGAACACCAAGCATATAATTTCCATTTTCCATTTTTTTAACACTAATAGCGTCATCGATATCTTTAGTATCATCACCATCAATTGTAAAAATCATTTCTCCAGTTAAATCTCTGCGACCTTCAAGTTCCGTATCAGAAACTACACTAGGAACAGTTTTAAGTTCTTCTAAAACCTCATCTGGGAAAATATCATTAATCTGATATTTAGCTGCCACAGATAAAATATCAACTCCAGGATCATCTTTATGACCTAATACCCTAACAATTTCGCCCTCGTAATAATTACTCTTTGCGATATTATTTTCAATCTTAACTACGACTTTATGACCTGGCACAGCTCCATTTAACTTTTCTAAAGGAATTTCTACAACAATCTTTAATTTATCATCATCTAAATTTATAAAGTTTTTATTATCTTTTACATATAATTCCCCAACCAAAATATTACTTAAATTTCGCTTATTAATAGAAGAAATGACGGCTTCATGTTTTCCCTCATCAATTATTTTAATAATAACCTCATCACCATCAATAGCTCCATTGACATTTTCTTTAGAAACATAATAATCATTTTTAGCCCCATCAACAATTACAAAGCCAAAACTTTTTTTATTACCCGCAAATATTCCAATTTTTTTCATTTTATCATTAAATTTTTCAAATTTGCCTTTATTTGTAAGCCTAATTTTTAATTCTTTTTCTAATTTTGTTAACGTCTCTGCAAGAAGTGGAAGCTCATCATCATTTAAAATAGAAGCTATCTCTTCATATGACAAAGCCTTATTGTGTTTAACTATATAATCTAATACTTTTTCTTCCATCTTAAACACCTCTATACTAATTATAAAATAAAATAATAAAAAAATACAGTACTTATTCTTTTCGCTTTACACTAGCACACAAAAAGAAGCCTTAAGACTTCCTAAAAAAATGAAGTATACTTACGAATATTGCTCCAAAAAGCGCAACAATAATATCCCACATTGTATCAGATACGCCTGTTAAAGCTACCCTTTGAGCATCGCCTCCTACTAAAGCATTACAAGTAAATTCAAATACTTCCCAAAGGCACGCACATAACGAAGTAAAAGATAATATAAAAATTATATTAAAAAACATATTTTTTGATTTAACTTTATCTAATATAAGTATTGCAACCCCGCTGGATAAAACCCCAGAAAATGTATGAGTTATTTTATCAAATATCGCCCACTCATTATATAAATTACATATTACGCCTAAAAAGTGGGCTAAAAATATAAATATAATCCAAATAAAAATTAATCCATCATTAATATTAAGTTTAAATACTTTATTTAAAATATAAGGAAGTAGTATTGTCAAAACAATACTACTATCTTTCAAAAATATCACTGGGCCTTCACCAATATTAGAAAAAATAATAAAAAACGCTAAAACCAAAGTTATAATTATAAATAAATTATTAATTTTCCTCATGTTCAATACTCTCCATCTCTACCCCATTAATAATATCAAATCTTTTAGTTATCTTATCAGTTGTTGTATGAATATCCTTAACATCTTTACTTACCGTTTCAATACTTCTGTAAAGTTTATCCCATCTATCTTTATAACGCTTAAATTCTATATCCAAAAGTCTTAATTCCTGATGAATAACTTTTGTGTATTTATCTCTTTCAAGATTTTTAATAATAATCTGTATAGTAGTAAGTGTGCTTATTAAAGTAGTTGGACCACATATCCACACTCTTTTTTGATATGCATAATCAATAATATCTTGATGATACGCATTAACTTCAGCAAATATTGCTTCAGCAGGTAAAAATAATATTGCCTGATCCGTAGTTTCCCCAGGAATAATATACTTAGTTGCAATAGCATCTATATGTCTTTTCATATCCGTTTTAAATTTTCTTTCAGCAAGACCCCTATTCATATTATTCTTATCAACCATAAGTTCATAATTTTCTAGTGGGAACTTTGAATCAATCGCAATCATACCCATAGGGTCAGGTGCAAAAATAACACTATCAGCAATTGTTCCATTACTAAGAGTATATTGCAGCCTATATGTATTATTCTTCCCTTCGCCGAAAACATTATACAAAATATGCTTTAAATTTACTTCACCAAAAATACCTCTTGTTTTCTTATCCGTAAGTATCCCTTGTAAAGAAACAATATCTGAAGATAAATGATCAATTTTCTTTTGAGCTTCATCAATTTTAGAAAGTCTTTCTAAAACAGAAGTAAAGGTTTTATTTGTTTTTTCAAAATTTTGATCTAACCTCTCGTTTACCTTGTCATTAATCAAATTAAGTCTATGATCAATTCTATCATTTAATCCTGTAAAATCATCATTTAAACTTTTATTTATTTCGCTCTTAAATTCGCCAAGCTCCTTTATCATTTCAGTTTCTAGTTTACCAAGCCTTTCAGTAATATTAGACTCATTGACATTTTTAGAAAGTGCAATAACGCTTACTATTAAAACTACAACTAAAAGACCTATTATAATATATTCCATTTTATCACCTATAATAATTATAAATTATTTTAAATACTGATTCAAGAAATTATTAATAAATTAGTGTAAAGAAAAAAGCTATTTTAAAGCTTTAATTCGTACTTATATAATTTTTCTACATTCTCTTCAAAACATATGATTCATATCCACCAATCACATTATATATAGTATATCCATATGCTCTTAAAATTTGGCTTACAGTTTTAGACGTAATTCCTTTTTGACAGTATAAATAATATTTATCATTTTTATTTAAATATTTACTATGATTATTAATTAAATCATCATAATCTATATTTATTGCCCCAGGAATATGATTATCATTATATTTTTCCTTAGTTCTAATATCAATAATATGTGCATTTTTAATATTTAATAAATCATTAATCGTAATTTCCAAACAATTCACCTCTAAAACATTATATGTTTAAAATATTTTTAAATATTTACAAAAAACTAAAAAGACAAGTTTTTTTACTTGTCTTATTCGTCATCACTAAAGAAATCATCAAAGAACTGATCATCAGTAACATAGTCATCATTTTCATTAACTTTTTCCTTCTTAAAATCAGAAACTTTTACTGGCTTTTTATTTTCTTCTTTAACTGTCTTATTAACTCTATCAGTAATCTTAGCTGCAAAATCTGATGAAGAAAAAGTATTTTTCATATCTTTTCTATTAGCTTCAAAAGTAGCTTCTTTATGATTAACCTCTTTTATATCCTCCCTAGGTACAACAACAGGTTTTTTAACCACTTCAATTTTAGGGGCAGAAGTTCGCTTACTAGCCGTTCTCTTAGCTGCCTTTTCTTTCTCTTCTTTTTCTAGTTCAGCTATTTTTGCATCTATATTTTTAATAAAATCACTTGTTGAAAGAGGTTTATTATTAGCATTCATCTTATCAGCAAGACCAGGCATAACTGAATTAACTAAATTATTCATTTTTTCTTGACGTTTTGCGTCAACAAATCCTTTCAAATCAAATATATGAACAGGTTCCTTTTCCCTATCAGGATAAACTGCTTTTTCAACTTTTTCATAAGGACCCCAATCAATTTGATAATTAAGCTTTAACTTAGTTTTAAAAGGATTCATACGAAGTCTAAGCAAAATAACTTCACCCATTTTTAATTTCTGCAAATCACTAACAGTAATTAATGGACGAGTTTCTTTCTTCTCTTTGCCATCTTTGTCCTTTTCTTTTATTTCATATTCACCGCACATCTCACTTATTTCTTTTAAAGCGGCAAGTTCAGTACTAATCAAGTAAACTATATTTGTACAGTTACCCCTAATAGTATCTCCCTTTTCTTTACCGTAAACTTCAGCAAGTTGTGCATAGTTTTGAATAACAAAATAAAATCTCATCTTACGTGAACGCGCCGCTGAAACCATCGTATCAACATCTTTAAGCGGTGGCATATTAGCAAACTCATCTAGAATAAAATTAGTTCTATATGGAAGTTTTCCCCCATTTTTTTGTGCATAATCAACTAGTGCCTCATAACACTGTTTAAGGAAAATAGTAACAAGTGAATGATATGTTTTCTTTTCGTCTTGAACTATTATAAATACAGCTGTTTTTTTACTTCCAATATCTTCAAAATCAAAATCACTATGTGAAAGCATTTCAGATAAATTTTCACGAGCCGCAAATAATCTTAATTTCTGCTTAAATACAGATAAAATACTACCCTTAGTATCTGTAGGTGCCACAATCGTCGATGAAGCACTAATATAAGCTGGAGAATTTGGATCTTTACTCTTAAAATACTCATTAACATAAACAGTATTTGGCCCGCATTTTTCTTCTCCAATTGTCGTAAATGCGTTTACACTATTTAAATTAATTTCTTCCTCTTTTGCATCCTCAAATAAGCCTAAACAAATTCCTGAGAAATAATCAGCTGATGTCTTTTCCCAGAAAGGATCTTGATTTTGTGCATTCTCATCATAAAGAATGTTCATTGCAAGGTCATCAGTAAGTTCATTAGCCTTATCAGCATTGCCATTTTTAAAATACTTATATGGTAAATGAAGCGGATTCCAGCCACTTCCTTTTTGAGGATCACGTAAATTAAGTAATACTACATTATAACCTCTTTTTTTAAGCATTTCAGAAGTTTCTTCATATATTTCACCTTTAGGATCGGTTATAATCATAGACTCATCGTGTTTTGCTAAACTATGAACAAGAGGAAAAATAGCAACTTGAGTTTTTCCGGCTCCAGTAGAACCAATTATTATATTGTGTCCCTCGCCATCATCAACCCACATTTTTTTACCATCATTAATTAAAGGAATTCCACCATATTCAGATTTTTCATCTTGGACTCTAACCATTTTAAGTTCCTTTTTAATTTCACTATCAGTAGCCCATCTAGAATACCCCTTCTTATTTTTCTTTCCTTCTGTAGAAAAACCAAATCCTTCTTCTATATCAAAAAATCTATCTTTAACACTATATATACTGGCTGCCAAAGCTATTATATAGCAAAAAATAGTAAGCCCTATAAAGTCTGGCGAAAAAGCGGGAAATGGATTAAGCCCATGAAATGGATGATCTAAATCACCTTTTGCAAATTGAACAACATTCAAAAGTGCAACAGCCACAAAAAACAAAAGCACCACACAATAAATACCAAACATTGCCCAATCTTTTGATTCAGCTCTAAACTTTAATTTCATATATTGTTCCTCCTAAATTGATTTTAATAAATAACTTTTTAAACATAATTAATAACACCATAATTATAACATTTATAATTTAAGAAGTAAATTAAGAAAAAAAGATTTACCAAATTTTTGATAAATCTAAATACATTTATTTTTCAAACAAACAATCCTGATATAATTGTAAATCATTATCATTTATTTTATATATTTGATAACAAGAATAAAAAGTAGGAATATCAACAACATCTTTACCTATTACCACTTCTTTTTTACCGTCATTATCAAGATCAATAACTTCCATTATCTCGAAAACATCACTATTAGAAGAGCTAATCGTGTCAATTACCGTATTATTTTTTACTAAAACTAAATAAGTTTTAACAGTATAATCCATTATGTCTAACTTAAAATTAGTAAATCTATAAATAGTTTCTATTGAACCATCACCATCAAAATCTAAACTTAATTTAAGTAAAGTTCCTCTATAATTATTTAATAAATTATTATCATAAACTTTAGTAACTTCCTTTATTATATCATCATCACCAGAATCGTAAGTTTGTATTTCATAATCAGTTGGTTTTATATCATCTATTCCTGTATATGCAAACTTAAAATCATTAGTCGGAATACTATTATAATCTTTATCAAAAAAATGCCATTTATTAGACAAAAACTGCAATGTGTCAGCATTATATTTACTTGTTCCATTATATAAAACATATTTATGCCCCGTCACATCAGCATCAACCGCAGTTTTTTGATACCATTTTCCTTTACTTTCATGCCAAATCAAATAATTGCCAATAAGTAAGTATTTATTAGAATTAATCTTATCCCTATTATTAATAAACAAAGCGAAAAAAATATAACAAGCCACAATTGCTGCAACGATTACAATCCACTTAATATTCTTTTTTACTTTTTCAAAATCTTCCATAAACACCAACCTATCCTAATAAAATTATATAATGTAAAAATAACAATGTCAATTATAAAAAAAATAGTATTCTTATTGCTAAAAAAATCCCTAATTGATATAATTTAAATAGAAGGTGAAAATATGGAAGACGGAATAATTTATCCAAAATTAATATTAAAAATAATTATAGGAATAATAGCTGCAATAATCTTAGTTATAACATATAGACTTTTTATGACAAATACCAACACTAAAAAATACGAAAATTATTTGCTAAAAAATGGATTTGAACTCAAAGAAGATAATACATATCATAAACAAACAACTAACAATAATATGATAATAAACTATTATGTATATAATGATACATCGATAATGACAAAAGAGATTATAAATAATTCTAATAATAGTAATAACTCTTTAGGCCTAAAATACGAAAACAATATAATATATGCTACATATAGTATCGAAGGAAAAAATAACGATGGAAATTACGACACCGCAATACAAAAATCAGAATACAATGTAAAAAACCAGAATTATTCATGTAAAATAATTATAGATGGTCACTTTGATGACAAATGTAGTGAAATGAAAAAAGAAAGCATAAAATTTAATGATGAAATTCAAAAAATATTATCCCAAAATAATTTAAAAATGAAATATATAAAATAAAGGTGAATTAATTCACCTTTATTTTTTATTCACTTTTATATAATTTTACACGTTCATTATAGTATTCTCTAGACCAGTAATAAGATGTATCAGGATCATTATAATGACTAAAATCTCTTTCCGCGTTATAATTTCCATTATAGAATAAATGAAATTCAACTTCACGTCTAATAATACCACCAAAAATTCCTTCAAGGCCATTATATTTTAAGAATAGCCTATAACCTTCATAACTTCTAACATCATCAAGCTCGGCAAGTTCATCCATTAAATGATATGAGCCAACTGGCCAGTGATGGTTTATTAAAGCAAGTGCATGATATTGATATTCCTCTAGTTTTTTACCTCCAGAAACCTCCTCAAAATATTGCCTCATATCTTCAACTCTTGTTTCCATGTACTTGATAGCCATTTCTTTAATATAAGACTGTTCAACACATCCATTAGACATATCTGAATCAAAAGTAGTATATCCTACTTCATTAGCCATATACACGCCATATTTTTGAGTTATTCCATATGCTGTTGAATAACCAACATCAGCCAAATCAGCATATATTTTTCTAGCAACATAACCTTCTTTACCTCTAACTGTACAAGTTTCACCAAGCATACCTTCAAGTCTTCCAAGCATATCAGTTAAATCAGCAATACTGCCACTAGGTCTATAACATACATTACTACCATTAACTCTATCACTACTAATAGCTTGTGTATTAACAAGATAAGGTAATAAATATCTATTTAAAAAACTAATATCTTTATATCCTTCTCTATCTATACCTGAAGAATTAAAAGGATTTGGATCAAAAACAAATATTTGATTAGTCTCCTCGTTATAATGATCAAGTAAAATAAAATGTCCATAAGTTGTTGGATATACAGCACTTTTATTACCTGCTATTAAACACAATATTTTTTTGCCTTCTTTTAAACTATTAATAATAGAATCCATATTTATATCAATTTGCTGACCAGACAATCCCCACTGGGATGTAAAATATGGTGTGTTACTAGGAGAATTAAATTTTGAGCCTGAACCACCAGTAGCATCAAGATAACCTTCCTGTATAGCATCATTAACAAACTTAACAGTATCAAAATCTTCTCCAGTAAACATATAATAAGCTCCCATTAAAGACGCCGTCCCGCAGCCAACATTACTCATAAATGTTGATTGAACAGGAATATTTTTTATTGCACTGGTAGAGCCTAATTGATAATATTTAGGAAGAACGGTTAAACGTTTTTTATATTCATCACTTTTATAGTTAAAATTAGAAGAACTACTAGAAGAACTTCCCGAAGAGCCAAATGCAACATCAGTTGCGCAAAAAGAATTATAACTAGAAAGAGAATGGCCCTTCGCAGTATCTTGTATTCTAGCTAATCCTGTTTCTGAATATGATGGATCCATAACATATATAGTTCCATTTTCAATATGGTCTAAAGCTATCCAGTGACCTAATGACAAATAAAGTATTACAAACCTTTGATTATTATTACCACAAGGTCTATTAAGCTCATTACTTAATACAGAAACTGCATTACTCATACTAACAGAATTTTCTCTACTAATAGTAGTAAAATTTGGAGCTATTCCAGTCCAACTATCCCAGTAAAGATTACTACTAGTATAACTAGCATTTTTAACAAACACACCAGGATCTATACTAGGGACTGTAAGCTTCGTTCCAGATTTTGCAATTAAATAAGCCATTGAGGTTGAAGTGCAGCCAGCTTGAGCAACGGTTAATCCTCCTGCCCCTAATGGTATACTTCCCCATCTTTCATCCGTCTGTCGCCAATTTGTCATATCGCCAGTTCCTGCCGAACTAGCATATGTACATGTATCTTCCTCTTGAGGAAACAAAAATTTATAAAATTCAGCAAATTCTATAATATTATCAGCAATTTCTTTTTTCTTACCAAGGATTTTACTTTCTTGAGCACTTTTCTCAGATCCCTCTGACATCTTTTCTAACTCATCTTCCATTTGTCTAATGTCATCAAAAGTTCCACCAATAAAACCATATTTACATATATTAGCAGTAGAAGTAAAACGATTATATGCATCCACAAGATTTCCTTGATTACTAAAACTATTTATAAGTGGCAAAGAGTGAAAAACACCGACAGTTTTTTCCCAAGATGATTTAGTTACACAAATCGCGGCATCCCCAATAGAAGAAGCTACATATTCACTTTTACTCGCTAACCATTCTAAAAATGAAACACCTTCTAACTCTTCGTCTTTAGCAACTCTACTTTTAAGGCCAAATCCAGAATTTATTAATGCATTTTTATAACTTTCTTCATCATATTTATCATTGACATTAGAATTAAACATTATTATAAGTGCAGAATCTAACATGTCAATTTCACTTTGAGTAATACCATCATATGAAGTACTACCTGTTACACTAAGTACTCCCAAAAAATTTCTTACTTTTTCAGTAAAACTCTTTTCATCAAAATCCTTATCATATTCAGCATCTAATACTTCGTAATAATCTCCTTGAAATAATACAGTTGACGCTAAAACAACTTTATCGACATGTGCACCAAAAACATCGCCAATAATATTAAGTTTAGTTTTAAACTGATCCTCTTTCATCTGGGCAAGTTCTTCGTTAGTACAAAGAATGCACCCACCTTTTAAAAGGTTATCAACTCTTTCAACATTTTTTTGAACATTACCAAGTAAATAAGAAACAGCTCCAATTATAATAACTAAAACAATGAAAAAAGAGGCGATTCCGCCTAAGACTGTAATTTTGACAGTTTTAGCATTTTTACTTTCACTATTATCAGAAGAAAATAAACCGCGCACTAAATTTTCAATTCCAGCCTTAAACATCTAAATCACCTCCATACAACTATTTTAAATTAAAGTCCTCCACCAGAGCCAAATGAATCTAGCTCTTGCTCAGTAACAACAATGTTAATTCGCATTCTCTTACTGCCACAAACAAATAACGCCTCGCCTTGATTATAGCCTTTTATGCTTTCTTTTTCATTATCGTTTAAATCAATTAACTTAGATAAATCTTCAACAGCCTGCTTACGAAGTCCCATGACTAAATAATAAGAAGCATTATCAAATATAGCCTTTCCTTGTGTAATAACAGATGGATCACTAAAATCCGTTGGTTGTTGTGTACTTATAATTGTACCAGTATTATATTTACGAGCCCTTCGTTGAACTTGGGCCAAGAATTCAGCACCCAAAGTATTATTTCCAGAAAGAAGTACATGAGCCTCATCAACAGTTAATATTGTATTTATACTAGTATCAAGTGTTAAACTCCAAGCATATTTTAAAACATTAAAGAACAAAGCATTTCTAATATTAGTATCCGCATTCATAAGTTCCCTGATATTAAAAACTATAAAATTGCTCTTAGGAGAAATCGTAGTTTTACCATCAAAATAAAATCTAAGCTCATTAATAAGTGGTCTTAACTTTAACTCCAAACTTTCTAATATATCTCTTTCTCTATTTTGTTCAGGCATAGCTGTTATTTTACCTCTTACAGTTGCATAAACATCTCTAAAAGTAGGATAATCAGCAGAAGTAAAATTAGTAAAATCAGTATTAAAGTCTATATTAAACCTCTTATATGTTTCTTGTACAACTTCACTAAATATATTAAGAACATCTTCCTTTATAGAAGGATCATAATACTTCATAAATGCTTTTACAGTTTGTAATGACCTTGTAAGAACAGCATATCCCATACCTTGTTTTATTTCATCCTCGTCAGCGTCCATTATAACCTCAAGTGGATTTACCATGCCATAGTCTCCACCTTTTCCAAGGTCAATAAAATCTCCACCATAAAGCCTAGTCATTTCTTCAAATTCACCTTCTGGGTCGATTATAACAATTTTATAATCATTCCTAATATGAGATCTGATCAATAATTTAGCAGCTGTAGATTTACCACTACCAGACGTACCAAGTATAATCATATTAGCATTATTACGATTATTTTCTTTTTGAACCTGATATAAAAATTGATTAAATAAAATTACTCCTCCGGAGAAATCAACACCAAGTAAAGTAGAAAGTCCAGGATCCTTAATACTATCAAAAACATAAGGATACATAGCTGCTAACGTCGGAGCTGGAATAGGAGTTCCTATTCTATCTTCAATTTCTTGTTTAGGAAAAATTGGAAGTATAGATTTTAATACTTGCTCCTGCTCAAATCTTAAAGGAAGAGCCCTAATATCCATTGCTTCTAAATAACTTTTTAATTGCATTTTTTTTGCAGTAAGCTCATCCTCAGAATCAGCAGTAATCATCAAATGCATTTGAAAATCATAAATTTTAGCTTGACTTGAAGCAAGCTGCTGAACAAAAGATTCCAAAGACTCATAATCCTGCCTTATTCTTTCTTGAATAGTAACATCACGTTCTTCTTGATATCTTACTTTTAATTCAGCAACCTCTTTATTAATCATTTTAGAAATTACACTAAATGGTAAAGGTATATGTTTAAGTGCTAATTTGACTCCAGGCATACTTGTTAAATCAGCCAAAAATCCAGGATAAATCGCCTTAGGATATGATATACAAGTTAAAATAGTAGAATACTTATCGCTAACAATAATTTCACTAGGTTTAAATTCTAACCCCTTAGGGGCAATTTGTGTCTTAATATCCATTAACTCATCACCGTCCTAAAAGTATCAGTTTGTCCACCATTTAAGAAATTATCTAAAACCACCCTCAAATCATCATTAGATGTTTGCGTTGCATTAAGCCCTGCATTGGCAAAAGCTTGAACCAAATTTCTGATTTTTTTCTGAATTTTATCAAAATCTCTTTCCTTAAATAGCAAATAAAACTCAGTATCAACAACATTATTGTTTGTAAACATATTAGCCTTGTTTATATCATCAAGTATTAATTTTCGCTTAACTGGATTAGTCTGTGAATTATATAAAAGCTGTAATCTAGATAAATATGCTGTAATATCAACAGGTCTATCAGCTACAATAATCCAAAATTCATAGTCTATAAGATTATAAACGTTTCTTAAATTACTAATTATTAAATTTTGAGTTTCGATATCGGAAATAAAAATATTTCTAGGGAATATTTTTACACCTGTAACCTTTTCATCATTATCAAGCATAATAACACCATTGGTTATTGACTTAATAGGAACAAAATCATTTGTATATTTACTTCTCTCCGAACTCATCTTTAACACACCATCCCTTCCAAATAAATTTTTCTCTAGATGTATAAAAACGATAAACTTCCATTATAAATACCCTAACATTGTGATAATTGGGAATTGGAATTACCAAAAATCCAGTTGTAACTCCTGGTAGTAAATCGATTATAGCTTTTAATAAATTATTTGGCTGCACTATTAATAAAAGTAAAATTGTAATAGCAAGCCCAGAACCAAATAATATTAAATCAAACGGTGTGAAAAGACCTAATATAAGCATTGACCTTTTCGAGTTCGCTGGTATCAAATAATTCATAAACTATTCCCCTTTCTATTTTATAAATATTTAATGTTTAAAGTGTGCCTGTCTAGAAGTATCCTTAATCATAGTATCACGATCTTTAGCATTATTATATTTTTCATCACTTCTAATTTTAATTGCTTGATTTTTTGAAGCTTTTCCTGCTGCTTCAAGTGCTTCCCAGTCGGCTTTATCAACATCAAATTTATAATTAGGGTCTCCCGGATAAATATCTTTAACATCTGACTTCATAGCTTTTCTCTCAAGCTCTATTTCTAGGTCATTGCTACTATTGATATAGTTAGCAATTGCCGCATTTTCCTCATCCGTAAGAGCACCCATTGCAGTATTATATTCACTATAAATTTGATTATCGCTTAATCTACTCATCTGCTGATCATATTCATTCTGAAGATCCGTAATTGCTTTAGTCCTCTGCTCATCAGTAAAATGTTTACTATTTTCAATTGCAGCCCTTTCATTTTCAAAATCAGATGTCAGCTTAGTTCTAGAATCAAACACAGATTTCAACAATTCATCTCTTCTTATTCTAGCTGCTTCCTTTTTGCTTTGAATAGTCTGCCAATTTTCATCTTTTTTAGCCAAAGCTGTTTTAGCTATATCCTTAATCTTATCAACGTGTCCTTTAATAGCATCATGCTTTTTAGCATTTCTTTCTAAAGATTCATATTCAGTAGGTCCTCCAAAAGCATACCTAGCCCTATCAGCTAGCCTACCTGGGGCGCCAAAAAATCCTCCAGTTTGCTGTCTAACTTCCATATTTCTCATAGTCCTTCCAGCCGATAATTTTGCAGCTTTTAATGGGTCTTTACTGTTAGTCAAACCTCCAAAACCTCCTCTAGCAATTCCTGAAGCCACACCGCCAAGAGCAGAACCAAAAACCGGTTTATTAAAGCTTGCTGCGGTTACTCCTGCAGCTATACCAGTAGTAACTCCACCAAATATTGCACCACCTGCAACCCCCAAAGCTCTACCAAAAGCATCATTTTTTAACGGATTAAAAGTAAGACTACCAGAATCTTTTATTCCAAATACGCTTTCCAACAATTTAGGAACTTGCTTAGCAAAAGTAAGTAAACCAATTATTACCATGACAACTACTAAGCCAGACATTAATCCATTTGGAATGTCGCCGTTTAAATATACAGCATTGTCACCAGATAAAAGTGCACCAGAAATTAAATCTACAACATAAAATACAAAATAAATAATTGCAAGTCTAATAAATAATGATAAATATGTATTTAAACATTCTTTAGCCCATCTACTAAGCATGCCATCTTTCCCAGCTTGCCTAGGGTCCATATAAGAAATAATTGGTACAGGGGCAATCATTTCTAAAAATGCAAGTTTTACTACTCTAACTGCAATATCTATACAAAAGCCTATCATAAAAACCGCAATTAATCCGCCGACAGCAGTCGTAATTAATGGCATATAATCAAATAAATATTCACCGTCGACAGTAACAAGAACAGCATCTCCAAAACTATTGAAATTTCTGTCACCAGTAACGCCGAAAAAGTCATCTATTGCAATATTCTTATCATTTAACTTATTTGCCACATTTTGTAAACAATAATCATTACTAGCCATTGCTTTAGTTCCTAAAATAGGTGTATCTACACATTCAGACATTACCTTGGTATTTACAGGCATAAATGTACTATAAACTAAAAATTTCATATCTTCAGATAATTCAGCATTTGTACTATTGGCGTTTTCAGAATTATTAGTGCCTAAAACAAGATTGCCAATTATATTACTATCTAATACCCTTGTTTGAACATTTAGTGCGAAACTAAATATAAAAGGAGTTGCCACAACTAAAATTAATGATATCAACACATTTCTAACAAGTTTCCCAAATCCTTTAGTCTTATCCGAGAAAGAATCAGGGTCCATAATATATTGTAAAATAGAAAAAGCCAATCTAAACAGCATAAATATACCCAAAAATGCATATATTCTGCTTGAAAAGGTAACTATTGGACTAACTGCTGCCCCTTCTTCAGCGACTCTAGACATTCCAAATAAATCTAAATTTGCCAAATAAAGAAGCAACTCATATCCCCAAGAAATAAGTTGATAAACTATACGGTCCAAAAAGGTAAAAAATGTCCTAAATAAATTAAAATACCACGTCATAAACCTTTAACCTCCTTCATATAAGTTAAAAATTTTATTCTTGTACTTCGTTGCTAAATGAAGCATTTATATTGCACACAGGATTATCAGACTTAACTCCCCATAAATTGCCTGCACCATTTACTACCTGAACAATAAATGAAACTAGCGTAGGTAATAGTAATAAAATAACAAGGCATATTATTCTTACCTTTAATTTTTTAAAAAACTTAGGTAATCCATCATCCTCGCTGCCAGCTATAACTCCAACAAGATTAAAAATAGTTAAGCCAACAACTGCAATAATTCCAACTACGCTTATAATAGTAAAAATTTGATTTATCAAATCTTTAATGTCCGAATTTATAATGTTGCATGCATCAGTAGGATCAACTTCCTCATATTTAGAAGTTTTTTCTTCAGTCCCCCATTTAGTAATAGCATCTACTGCATTATCATAAATTTCATTATCATCCTCATAAGTAGTCGATGAATCCTTATTCGATTTTACGCCAGTAACAGCG
>CAMNJS010000005.1 GCA_946541645.1 uncultured Bacillota bacterium
TTTTATTTATAGGTTTATTTATATATTTATATTTTACTTATAAAAAAACAAATAATAAAAGGATGTTTATAGTTATTTTATTATGGATCGTTATGGCTATATATGTTTTATATTTAATATCTTCTTAGGAAGATATTTTTTATATATTATGGCTGTTTAAAAATTGTTATTTTAGTTCATTATAATTTTGAAAGGAGAATATATGGCACGTCATAAAGTTGAAATATGTGGCGTGAATACTGCGAATATTAAAGTATTAAGTTATGATGAACAGGTAGAATTATTTAAAAGATATCAAAATGGAGACTCTTTAGCAAAAGATGAATTAATAAATGGAAATTTAAAACTTGTTTTATCAATTTTAAAGTCTTTTAGTGGTAGGTGTGACAATATGGATGATTTGTTTCAGGTTGGATGTATTGGATTAATAAAAGCTATTGATAATTTTGATTTGTCTCACGGGGTTAAGTTTAGTACATATGCGGTTCCAATGGTTTTGGGCGAGGTTAAAAGATATTTAAGAGATAATAGTAGTGTCAGAATTTCTAGAAGTATTAAGGATTTAGCTTATAAAGCTTTAAGGGTTAAGGAAAGGCTTATAAATGAAAATTCTTGTGAGCCTTCTACTGAAGAGGTTGCTAAAGAAATAGGGGTTAGTGAGTTTGAGGTAGCTAATGCGCTTAATTCTTTAAAAGAAACTGTTAGTATGTTTGAACCGATTTATAATGATGGGGGTGATGTTATATATTTAGCTGATCAGCTTTCCAAAGATGATGGGGTGTATGATTTGGAAACTAAAATTTCTTTAAGAGAGGCTTTAGGTAAGATTAAAGAAAAAGAAAAATATATTTTGATTCAAAGATATATGATGGGAAAAACGCAGATGGAGCTTGCTTCTGAAATAGGTATTAGTCAAGCCCAAATATCACGTTTGGAAAAAAATGGTCTTGATGATTTAAAAAGATTGATTAGGTAAATGATTTTTGAAACAGAATGAATTAGTCATTTTCTTTTTTAGTTTTTAATATAATTGAAGTGGTGATATTATGTTGCTTTCTGATTTGCAAGATAAGGATGTTATTAATTTGGTTGACGGTAAAAAAATAGGGTTGATTATTGATGCTGAAGTTGATAGAAATGGCAAGATTATTAATTTTTATGTTCAAAAAAGGAGGTTTATCTTTTTTAGCGCTGGTAGGGTTTTAATAGAGTGGAAGCTCATTGACAAGATAGGAAAAGATGTTATACTAGTTAATGTAAAGGGTTAGGTGGATACATGAAAATTTTATTACATACTGGTAAATATAAAGATGTAGAAAAAAGTGGTGTAGGAAGGGCTATAGTTCATCAGAAGAAAGCTTTGGAATTAATGCATATTCCTTATACTACTAATCCTAATGATGATTTTGATATAGCTCATATAAACACTATTTTCCCTGAATCTTTACTTTTGGCAAAAAAATGTAAGCGTATGGGTAAAAAGGTTATATTTCATGCTCATTCTACTGAGGAAGATTTTAGAAATTCTTTTAAACTTTCTAACGCAGTTTCACCTTTATTTAAAAAATGGTTAAAAGGGTGTTATGGATCTGCTGATTTGTTAATTACGCCTACTGAGTATTCTAAAAAGCTTCTTCTTAAATATGATTTGGATAAAGAAATTGTGGCTATTTCTAACGGAATAGATTTAGATTTTTTTGATAGAAAAAAAGCTAAGCCGGAAGAGTTTAGAAAAAAATATGGTTTTTCTTCGTCTGATAAGGTTATCATGGCTGTAGGTTTATATATTGAAAGAAAAGGAATTTTAGAATTTATCGAGCTTGCGAGAAGACTACCAGAATATAAATTTATTTGGTTTGGCTATACTTCTCCAGCTTTAATTCCTGAAAATATTAATTTGGCTATTAGAAATAAGCCGGATAATTTAATTTTCCCTGGTTATGTTAATTCTTCTGATTTAAAGGATGCATATGCTGGATGTGATTTATATGTTTTTCCAACTAAAGAAGAAACTGAGGGTATTGTTTTGTTAGAGGCTTTGGCGATGAAGACTAAAACGTTAATTAGTGATATTCCGATTTATGATGAGTTTACAGATGGAGTTAATGTTTATAAGGCTAGGAACGTTTCAGAATTTGAGGAGAAAATAGTTGGTATTTTGAATGGAAAGCTTCCTGATTTGACAGAAGCAGGTTATAAAATAGCTAAGGACAGAGATATTAAAAATATAGGTTTTGAGTTAAAAAAAGTTTATGAGCACGTTTTAGAAAAAGATTTGATAAGATGATCTATCATTATGATAGATTGTTTTTATATGTTTTTTTTGATAGAATTTAAATGGTGATATGATGAATTTTATAATTCAAAAGAGAAATTATATTATTTTATTTTTGATTGTTATTTTATGTTTGTGGCTAGTTAGTGTAAAAAATAATCGAATTTTTTTGAAAAGTTATAGTTTTCATGATAAAACAGTTACTATTATTATTTATGATAAGGTTAATATTAAAAAAGTATCTAATAAAATAAAAAAAATTTATAAAAAATATGAAAATCTAAAAGATATAAATATAAAAAATGATTTAAGTTCTGGCGCTGATAATGAGAGTGTTCTTCTTAGTTTTTCGACTAATGAGGTAATTAAGTATTTTAAAAAAAATAAAATTAGTAAATATATTATCAATGCGGATGGTAATATTAGTGCAGGGAAAAAATACGGGGATGAAAATTATAATATTAGTATAAACAATCAAAAAAACGGCAAAGTTTTAAAAATAGTTTCACTTCAAAATAAAAGTATAGTTACAGTTAGTAGTGATGTTTATGATAGTGTTGTAGTTATAGGCGATGATATAATTAATGCTAATTTAGTTGCTCAGGCGATTAAGTCTTTAGATGTTTCTTCGGGTGAAGAGCTTGCATTTAAGTATAACTGTGAGGTTTTGTGGTATTTTAATGATGAAATTTCTTTATCTAATAATTTTTCAAAATATATTGTTTAAATTTTTATAAAAAAATCTTTGAAAATGGTGCTGAGTTGTGATAAACTGTATATAGGGTTATAAACATAAATATGGAGTGGTTAGTTATGAATGTACTTTTTGAAATACCTGATATAGCAGTTGCAATTATATGCATAATATTTGTACTACTTATAATAGTTGTTGCACTTATTATTAAGCATTCTTCAAAAAGAGTTTTGCCAATAAGTGAAGATGATAGATATGATAATGATGAAATTCATGTAACTGAAATTACAAAGGACGCTACAGATGAGCAAAGAGAAGCTAAGGAAGAACTCGCTAAAGTTTTTAGTAGGATGAGTGCTGATTTAGAAAAGCAAAAGGAAGCTTCTGATGCGATTGATGAATTCGAAAAAGAACAGGAAGAAAATGCGATTATAAGTTATAAGGAGTTACTTGAGCATGCTGAAAAGTTAAAGGCTAATTCTATTTATTACGAAAAAGATGCGGAAGAAAAAGCTGATATTAATATAAAAGATGCAAGTGTGACTTATGAAAATCACGATGATTATAAGAAAAGTGCTGCTAAGAGAGCTTTTAAAAGTTCAGAAATTGTTTCGCCAATTTATGGTATTCAAAGCAATAAAAATATGGTTAGACAAAAAAAGTCTTCAAAAAGTGAAAATCATGATATAATAAGCAAGGCTTATCAGCAAGATCTTTTTGAAGAAGAAAAGACACAGAATCTTGATTTTTTAAATTCTTTAAAGGAATTTAGGAAAAATTTATAAGCCTTAGGGCTTTTTTTAGGTGGTGGATATGAAATATAAAATATATACGTTGGGTTGTAAAGTTAATGAATATGAAAGTGAAGTTATGAGATCTTTGCTTGAAAATCATGGGTATGTTAAAGATGATAATCCTGATGTAGTAATAATTAATACTTGTACTGTAACTAATACAGCTGATAGTAAGTCAAGAAAACTAATTAGAAGTGTTAGAAAAAATTATCCGAATGCTATTGTTTTAGTTGCTGGATGTATGGTGCAAAATAAGAAGGATAATTTAGATATCGATGCAGATATTATAATTGGTAATCAAAATAAGACGGAAGTTGTTAATTATATTAAGGATTATAATAGGAAAAAAATATTTGATGTTAGAGATATTAGTAAAGCTGATTTTGAGAGTATGAGTTTATCTAATTTTGATTTGACAAGAGCTTATATTAAAATTCAAGATGGATGTGATAATTATTGCTCATATTGTATTATTCCTTATGTTAGAGGACATGTTAGGTGTAAGAAAAAGGAAGATGTAATTGAAGAGGCTAAAGCGTTAATTAAAAATGGGCATAAGGAAATTGTTTTGACGGGTATTCATACTGGTAATTACCATGATGGTAGTTATGGCTTTGCGGATTTACTAAATGATTTAGTTAGGTTAGATGGTCTTAAGCGTCTTAGAATTTCTTCAGTTGAAGCAACTGAACTTAATGACAAAGTGCTTGATGTTATTAAAAATAGCAGTGTTTTAGTAGATCATATGCATATTCCTTTGCAGTCAGGGTCTGATGAGATCTTGAAATTGATGAATAGAAAATATGATAAAAATTATTTTATTTCTAAAATAGAAAAGATTAGAAATTTAAGGCCTAATATTTCAATTACAACTGATGTGATTGTTGGTTTTCCTTTTGAGGAGGAAAGACATTTTTTAGATACTTTAGATACTATTAAAAAAATTGGTTTTACTAAAATACATGTTTTCCCTTATTCTGATAGAGATGGGACTGTAGCTAGTAAAATGAAAAATAAGGTAAATGGTAATGTTAAAAAGCAGAGAGTTAAGAAACTACTTGAAGTTTCTAAAGAATTAGAAATTAATTATATGAAAAGATTTATTAATAAAGAACTTACTTTTATTCCGGAAGTATATGATAATGGTTATTTAATTGGGCATACTGGCAATTATTTACTTATTAAAGCTAAGGGTGATGCTGAATGTGTTTCTAGGGAAGTGGAGGTACTAATTAAGGCAATAGAATATCCTTATTTAGTAAGTGAAGTAAGTGTAAAGCATTAATTGACAAAGGCATATATAAGTGTTAGATTATAAATAGAGGATATTGGAGGTTTAGTATATGAATAATGATAGATTTGACGAGAACTGGATTTATGAGCATTCTATAAAGAAAAATTTGGCTGATACTTTTAAGACAAGTTCTGATCTTGCTTTGCAGGTTGATGGTTTTAAGGAATATAAGCGTGTTAATCGTGCGAAAGTAGATAGGCAGACTTCAAAAAAATTTACAGCTATTGCTATTAGTGCCGTGCTTGCAGCTGGGGTTTTTAGTGGTATTACGGCTTTTCAAGAATATTCTCATAAAAAAGCGGTAGAACCTGTGGCAACTTTAGAGGTTGTTGATAGTATTGATGGTGATAAGGATTTGAAAGTAGAGGTTCAAAGAAATGGTGAAGCTTATGTCATTTTAGAAGATGGAAATAGAGCTTCAAGTTATAATGGAATGTCTGCTTCGGATATTGCGTCATTATCTGGATATGATGGTGATTTAGTTAATCAAAATTCTTTAGAAAATAATGGACGTCATATGTAGAACAAATGTACTTAGGCTCTAGAAATAGAGCTTTTTTTTTGATATAATTGATAATGGTGATATTATGGAAACGTATATCAAAGGTAATTTTAGAAAAACTATTTATAAATCTGATAAAGGTTATGTTATTGGCACTTTTAAAGTTAGGGATACTAATGATGAATTAATGAGTGATTATATTAATAGAACGGTAACTTTTACTGGGTATTTTTATGATTTAAACGAAGATGATACATATGTGTTTTATGGTGAGGGGATTAAACATCCTAGATATGGTTTTCAGTTTCAGGTAAGTAGTTATGAAGCTGTGAAACCAACTGATAAGGAAGGTATTGTTGAATTTTTATCAAGTGATTTATTTCCGGGAATTGGTGAGAAGCTTGCGCAGACAATAGTTGATGTTTTAGGGGAAGATGCTTTAGATAGGATATTAAAGGAGCCTGAGTGTTTAAATTTAGTGCCTAAGCTTTCTTCAAGGAAAGCTTTAAAAATTGTAAGTACTTTAAAAAGATATGAGGAAAGTCATCAGATAATTGTTTATTTAAATGAACTTGGGTTTAATATGAAGGAAGCTTTGAGTATTTATAATTATTATAAGTCATCGACTATAAAAGTGGTTGAAGATAATATTTATAGGCTAACTTATGATTTAAATGATGTGAGTTTTAGTAAAGTTGATAGTGCGGCTTTTAAGTTAAATTTAGATCCTTACGATGATAGAAGATTAGAAGCTTTAATTTTTCATGTTATGAAAAATATAACTTATCAAAATGGAGATAGTTATTTAAGCAAAGATGTTATAAAAAATGGATTTAGGAATTTTTCTAAACTTGATATTGATGATGATAAGGTAAGTGAGTTATTAGATAAGTTATGTAATGAAGATAAAATATATATTGATAATGATGATTATTATTTAAAGGATTTATGGCTTCAGGAAGATTTTATTGTAAATTCTTTATATAATATGGTAAATAAGGAACATTATAATAATGATATTGATAGTTATTTAAATGAACTAGAGGATATTCAAAATATTAAATATAATGATCAGCAAAGGGATGCGGTTAGAAAGGCTTTATCAAATAATTTTTTAATTATTACTGGTGGTCCTGGAACTGGAAAAACAACGATTATTAATGCAATTTCAAATATATATGCTAGAGTTAATAAATTAGATTATGATGAGCTTACTAGTGAACTTTTTCTTCTTGCGCCAACGGGAAGAGCAAGTAAAAGAATGAGTGAGTCTACAGAACTTCCAGCATCTACAATTCATAGGTTTTTAAAGTGGAATAAAGACACTATGGAATTTATGGTTAATGAGGATAATAAATCTGATGCGAAAATGGTTATAGTTGATGAGGCAAGTATGATTGATATTAATTTATTTTATAGTCTGCTTAAGGGATTAAAATCAAATGTAAAAATGATACTGGTGGGTGATTATAATCAGCTTCCTAGTGTTGGCCCTGGTAGTTTACTTAAGGATTTTATTTTAAGTGATTGTATTGATGTTGTACATTTAGATTTACTTTATAGACAAGATGAAAATTCTTATATAAATACTTTAGCTTTGGAAATAAAAGATGGTGATATTTCTGAAAACTTTTTAAATACTTATAGTGATTATACTTTTTTAAAATGTTCTAGTCAGTATATTCGAAAAAATTTAAAAAATATTTGTATGCAGATAATTGAAAAAGGCTATGATTATAAAAAGCTACAGTTGCTCGCACCGATGTACAAGGGTGAAAATGGTATTGATTTACTTAATAAAGATTTGCAAGAAATTTTTAATCCGGCTTCAGAGACTAAAAGGGAAATAAAGTATGGAGATGTTATTTTTAGAGAAAATGATAAAATTTTACAGCTTGTAAATAGACCAGATGATAATATTTTTAATGGAGATATTGGAATTATTAAATATATTAAATATGGTAATACTAGTAAAAGTGGTAAGAGTGAAATTTATATTGATTTTGATGGAAATTTAGTAAAATATACTACTAAAGATTTTGCTTCAATAAAACATGCTTTTATTATTAGCATACATAAAAGTCAAGGTAGTGAGTTTGAAATTGTTGTTATGCCGGTTACGAGGGCTTATAATCGTATGCTTTATAAAAAATTAATTTATACTGGAGTTACAAGGGCAAAACGCAGGCTTATAATAATTGGTGAGCCGGATGCTTTTTTGGCGGCTGTTTATAATAACAATGAATATGTAAGAAATTCTAAGCTTTTGGACAAAATAAGGTATAAATTTGAAAATTCATGAGCAGGATAAGAATGTATGCTTTGCATACACATCATATTTCTAATAGGTAGGTGATTTAAATGAAAATGAGAGACATGGCAATGATGGCTATGGGTGGAGCAGTTATGCTTGCATATCAAAAATATAATAAACCGATGATGAAGGCTATGAAAAAAACTTTTAATAAGTCAGTAAATAAAATGAATAAAACATTAGATGATATGATGTAAAAAAAGTTCTTATTAAAGAACTTTTTTTAGTGTTTTTTCATTGTTTTTAATTTGATCATCAATGATACTAGCGTATTGGTAAATTTTTCTTTTGTGACTTGTTATATAGCTTATTATAATTTCTTTTGATTTTGGTATTTTTTTTAAGGTATGTGTGTTTTCATTATCATATATTATTTGACCATCTAGTTTTTCATTTGGAATTGTTTTAAAAGTTAAGTTAGAATTTTTTGTATATGTTTCGGTGTATGCCGGCGTTATTTCTATATTTGGTAATACTAATTTATATCCAAGTTTATAAGTATTTTCATCTACCATTATAGGATATACATAAATTGGAATTAGTGGTAACCCTTCTATAGTTACTGGTGTGTAAGCATTTTCATTTAGTATTTTTATTTTTGAAGTTTCTATTAGAGCAACTGAATTTATATTGTTTAAAAACATTGCTTTTTCGTTTTCTTTCATAATTTTCCCCTCCGTCGTAATATCGATTTTAGCACTACTTAACTTTACTGTCAAATTAATTTTAGTAACATTTTTAATTTATTATTAAATTAAAATATTTTATGATAAATTTGTCTAATGATTTTGGCTATGTAAAAGGGGACTTATCCTTTTAAATATTTAAATATTTTCCATTTGTGTTTTTTTTCTATGATATTTATGATTTTATTGATAGTTAAAACAAATATTATTGATAAGATGTATACAAATATTAATTTTAAATACCACACATTTTTAAATTTAAATATTTGGCATATGTCTATCGCTAAAATGTGCCATAAATATATCCACATTGAATGGTTAGATATAAAAGTAATTAATTTGTTTTTAAAGATTTTGAAATTATGATGCTGGCATATTATAAGTAGTGCTAGTGAGCACATTATTCCATAAGATAGATAGTATATTCTAGGAGGATATTTGGAAATTTGTACTAATTGAAAAGTGTTTGTTTTAAAGTAGTAATATATGGCGAAAGTAACAAATAGTAAGGCGTTTGTAATAATAGCTATGTATCTTTCTTTGTTAGTTAGGTTATTATAGTTGTATCCGATATATGTTAGCATGCCGTATGGAATTATATAATAGAATGTTGTGTCAATTATTTTATTGGCGGTTCCAAGTTTGAGGAAGTAGCATAATTCATAAATGATATAAATGGCTAGGATTATTAAATTATTTTTATGATTAAATTTCATTTTATTAAAAATGGGAACTAGCATGCAGCTATATAAGTATATTAGAATAATCCATACATAACCAAAGCCGTATCTTGTTAGCATAAATGTTGCTAGATAATATTTAATTCCAAGCCATTCTTTAATAAAAATGAATCGCAAAGTAAAATATATTATTAAAAATATCCATGTTGGTAATATTAGTCTTTTACTTCTGGAAATATAATATTTCAATGCCAATTTTAAATCATTTTTATCATTAATTTTTTTATATGATTTTTGGGCAAGAATTGATGATAAAATTACCATAAGAGGCACATCAAAACTTCTTAGCATCATTAACCAGTTTGGGGCTCCTATATGGGCTATTATAATTCCGGTAAGTCCTATAAATTTTAAAAAATCTATATAGTAAAGTCTTTTATTTTTATCCATAATTCCACCTTAATTTATAATAATTATATCATGTATAGTGTTTCTGGGAACTATTAAATTTAATTTATTATGATAAAATTTTAATGCATTATTAAAATAGCAAAATAAAAACTCTAACAATATAGTTAGAGTTTAATATTTATTGGTAGCGAGAGGGGGATTTGAACCCTCGACACCACGGGTATGAACCGTTGAGGTATTATTTTCTTGGATTTTTAAAATCCTTTATTTATCAAAGAAAAACAAGGGTTAACGTAAATTTGCTAAGTGACACAAACTATCACAAATTATCATAAAATACCATAAAATATTAAATATTATGGCACAAATTATGGCACAAAAAATTAAATGAGTAATTTTCAATATCTATGCAGAGAATAAAGGTTATATGTCGATGCAATAATTTGTAAAAAAATATACATAGCTGTCTTATTAATTTAAGGCAGCATTTTTATGTTAGAAAAAGAGGTGAAAAAAAGATGCTTTAGAGATTTTTAAATTAAATATAGCTTAGATTATCAATTTATGTTATATTTTTTTAAACTTCTTGTTTTTAAAATACTATTGTTTTTTTTGATTATATGTGTTAGTATATCTGAGAATTATAGAATTTTAATTTTTAGGAGGGAGTTTTTCATGAAAATAGTATTAATGGCAGGTGGTAAAGGAACAAGGTTATGGCCATTATCAACTAATGATTTACCAAAGCAATTTTTAACAGTTAGGAATATGAAAAAATCTATGTTAAATGTTACATATGATAAAGTTAAAAAAATTAATAAAAATATTTATGTAGCTACGCAAAAAGAATATGCTGATGTTGCACTTTTTCAAACCGAAAAGAACACTAAAATTATAACTGAGCCATATTCACATGATACTTTTGCTGCGTTTTTAAATGTTGCGGTTTATCTAAAATATGAAGAAAGAATAGATGACAATGAAGTAATAGCTTTATTACCAGTTGATCATGATGTTTCAGAAAATTTTTATAAAATTTTAAGCGAGGCAAAAGCACTTTTAGATGATAGCAATAGTGATTTTTGTTTGGTAGGTATAAAACCAACATATCCATCAACTCAATATGGATATATTATGCATGAAAATTCATGTGTTAAAAAATTTTTAGAAAAGCCTGATGAAGACAAAGCCTCTAAATTAATTAATAGGGGAGCGGTATGGAATAGTGGTATTCTAATATTTAAATTAAGTGCTATGATAAAGATTTCAAAAGAATATTGTTTTTATAATAATTATCAAGAATTTGTAAAATTATATAATACTTTACCTAAAAACAGTTTTGACTATGAAGTGTTAGAAAAACTAAATAATATTATGATAGTATTGAGTGAGGAATCTTGGATGGATTTAGGAAATTGGAATACTTTATATGAAAAAATTTCTAAGTCAGACGATAATAATACAAATATAATAAATACTGAAACAAAGGAAGTTAAAAACTTTGGTGTAAAAAATTCTGTAATTATTAATACTCCATATGGTTTAGCTTTATATCCAAAAGAAATAGATAACAAGAAAACGTTTAGGAGATGGGGTTGTTATGAGATTTTAGACAATTATTCGTTTGATAAGACATCTATAGAAATAAAACACTTAGAAATATATCAAAATAGAAGTATTAGTTGTCAAGCTCATAATTTTAGAGATACATTTTGGATGATACTTGATGGGTATGGTGAAGTAATAATAAATGGTAGTGTTTCAAAAATAAAAAAAGGTGATATATGTAATATCAAAGCTGGTGACAACTATGCAGTGAAGGCTGTTCAAAAACTTGATATTATGGAAATTCAGCGAGGAGAAAAAGCAACAGATGGAATAGAGAAATAATAGAATATGGATGTAGTAATATATCAAAAATATAAAAGATTTTTAGATGTCATATTATCGCTTTGTTTTATTGTTTTATCTTTACCAATTATGATAATAATTTTTTTGGTTTTGTTTCTAAAATTCAAACATTTCCCGCTTTTTTTACAAAAAAGAATGGGAAAGAATTATAAACCATTTAACATTTATAAATTTCAAACTATGGTAGATAATTCAGAAACAATTTTTAAGTATTTTCCTAGTGAATTAAAGTCGGAATATTATAAAAATTATAAATTAGAAGATGACCCTAGAGTTACTAAAATAGGTAAGTTGCTTAGAAAGACATCTTTAGATGAATTACCTCAATTGTTGAATGTTTTAAAAGGTGATATGAGTTTGGTGGGACCGAGGCCTGTTGTTTTAGAAGAATTAAAAAAATATGATAAACATAGTAAAAAATTACTAAAAATTAGACCTGGTATGACTGGTCTTTGGCAGGTAAATGGTTATGACTATTTAACATATAATCAAAGAGTCAAATTAGATATGTTTTACATTGATAATATGTCATTAAAATTGGATATAAAAATATTCTTTAAAACATTTATTGTCATTTTTAAAAGAAGGGGAAGTAAATAAAATGAAGAAAGAAATTATAGTTGTTATGAAATTTATTCCAGCACCTGCATATAGTGGTGGAGCGAAAAGAAATTTAGCATGGCTTAAATTTTTAAGTAAATATTATAAAGTTAATTTAATTGGATATTTTGACAAAACATATAAGGATGATAAAATTTTTGAATTAGATAAGTATGATGTTTCAATATATGGATTTAAATTTAAACGTAATTTGGTTAAGAATACTTTTAAGAGTTTATTTTTGAATAAGTCATTTATTAATATTCAGTATTATAATTCTGAAATAAAGAAAACTTTGAAAAATATTCTTTTTGAAAAAGACATAGCTTTTGTAATGTGTGAGGAATTAGCAATGATGAATTATTGTAATGATTTAAATGTTCCCGTTTATTTTGATGATCATAATATTGAATATGTTCTAATGAGCAGAACAGCTAATTATAATAAATTTCCTTTAAACTTAATACTAAAAAGGGAAGCTGGTCTTATTAAAAAAGAAGAAATGAAAAGTTTTAAAAAAGCCGATAAAATATTTACGGTTAGTGATGCAGATAAAGAATTGATAAAGGGTGATTACAAAGATAAGGTTTATGTAGTTAACAATACTTATGAAAAGTTACCATATATTTCAAATGTTCAATTAAAAAAATCTATTGTATTTGTTGGTAATGTTTCTTGGAAACCAAATTTACATGGATTAAATCATTTTATTTCTAATATTTTTCCGAAAGTTTTGGAAAAAGATAGTGATATTATTTTTGAAATTATAGGTTCTAGTATTCCAAAAGAGATAAAGAAAATTAATAGTCCTAATATTAATATACATGAGAATGCTAGTGAAAAAGAAAAAAATAGAATAATTGATGAAAGCAAAATATGTATTGTTCCGGTTTATTTTGGTGGAGGAACAAGAATAAAAATTTTAGAGTATTGGTCTCATTATAAACCAGTTATTAGTACGACTATCGGAGCTGAAGGTCTTTCACTTTCTAAAGGAACTTTAATATGTGATGAAGATTCATTATTTGCTAATAAAATTATTCAATTAATTAATAATGATGATAAGCTATATAAAATGGGTCAGGATAATCATAAAGTTTTTATTAAAAATTATTGTGAGGAGAATGTTTATGGAGATACTTTATATCGCACCATCAATTCCAAATAATTTTTCAAGAGTTAGGACAATGAATCTTCTTAAATCTTTTAAAGCAAATGGATGTAAGGTTACAGTAGTTGCTTTATGTATTGATAAGAGAGAACTTGAATATTTGAAAGATTTTTCTGATGATATAATTGTTGTTAGAGGGTCTAAATTTATATCTTATATTAATTGTTTTATTTCCTTATTTTTACCTATACCTTTACAAAATGCATATGTGTATAGTTTTAAATTACATCGTTTGCTATCAAAACTTTCCAAAGAAAAGTATGATTTAGTTTATATTAAGAGGCTTAGAATGGCTGGTTATGCTAAACATTTTAATAAGGATAGAGTTTTTATAGATTTAACTGATAGTTTGACTAAATATTATGATAGGGTAAGGAAGTATTCTAAAGGAATTGCTAAAATTGTAAATACTGAAGAGTATTTTAAGCACTTAAAGTATGAAATTAAAATAGTGAGAAAGTATAATACAGTAATTTGTTCTTCTAATGATAAGCTGTATTTAGAGAAAAAGCATAATGTAAAACTTGATAACATGAGAGTTATTTATAATACTATTGATACTAGTGTTTGGTATAATAAAGATATCAAGAGTAAAAAAAATAGAAAAAAAATAGTATTTTCTGGAGTTATGGACTATATGCCAAATATATTAGCTGCCGAATTTATAATTAACGAGATAATGCCTAAGTTACCTTTAGATTATTCTATTACTTTTGTTGGTAAAAATGTTCCTTTGGAACTAAAAAAATATGAGTCTAGTCGTATTCATTTTACAGGATTTGTTAAGAATATGAAAAAGGAATTAGAAAAATATGACATTTATTTATGTCCAATTTTAGCTGGATCTGGAGTTAAAAATAAGATTTTACAGGCTTCCTTAGTAGGGCTTCCTATAATAGTAAATCATTTAGGAATTGAAGGAATCAAAGAAGGTTTTGAAAATTATGTTTTTCTCGCTGAAAATGCTGATGATTTTGTTTGTAAAATTAATTATTTGAATTCCATAGATGTATCTTCGAAAATTAAAGGTGGACAAGATTTTATAAGAAAATTTTATGATTATAAAAATTGTACGAAGGATTTGATAAAATGAAAAAAATAATACTTGTTTATCATCAAATTGATGAAGATGATCCATTTATGAGTGTTAAACTTAGTGAGTTTAAAAAGCAGATAAATTATCTAGTTCATAAAAAATTTAATTTTTGTAATGTAGCTGATTTAATGAGAGAAAAAAAAGGTAATCATGTTTCAATAATTTTTGATGACGGTTATAAATCTATACTTCCAGCTTTAGATTATCTTAAGAATAAAAATTTAGAATATTCTATAGCGGTTATTGATAGTAAATTAGATACTAATACATTTTTAAGTAAAAATGATTTAAGTGGTACGATATATTTTCACACAAATAATCATCTTGATTTAACAAAGCTTTCAATTCCGGAAGTAGAGAGTGAACTTTCATGTGATTATGAAAAGTATTCTTTTTGTGTGGTTTATCCCCAAGGCAGGTATAATAATGATGTTATAACAGTGGCTAGTAAAAATTATAAATATGCTTTATCCTTACTACCGTTTCATGTGACAAAGTATTCTAAAAACTATGAACTTCCACGAATTTGTGTGAATGGTTATTTGAAATTTTTAAAATTTAAATTATTTGTATCTAAGTTTGGTAATATTTATTTACATTTAGCATTTTTTAAAAGAAAAATTTTAGGTCAGGATTATTTGAGCAGGTGATTTTAATGAATATAAAAAATTTAAAGTATCATTTTAGCTTTAAACAGTTATTAAATTATTATAAGTATAAAACATCCAAAAAAAGTAAGATTCTTTCTTATAGACCTGTGTGGCTTTTAATATATGTATCTGATCTTTGTAATTTAAGATGTACGATGTGTCCACATCATAATGGTAAAAATAATGATTTTTCGTTTCAAAAAACTTTAACAAAGGATTTTATGAAGCCGGAGTTATTAGAATTGATATATAAAAAGTTTCCTGAAAGTATTTTTGTAATGTTAGGAGGGGTTGGTGAACCTTTGCTTAACCCTTATTTTAAAGAACTTGTAGATATTACAGCTAGAAATAAGAAAAAAATTAATTTGATTACTAATGGGGTACTTTTAAATGAAGATATGGCTGATTATTTACTTTCAAATAAATATGTTAATCAGATATCTATTAGTTTAAATGCTTCTAGTAGAGATGAATATATTGATATTTGTAAGATTGATAAGTTTGATGTAGTTTGTAATAATATAAGATATTTGATTAAAAGAAAAAAGAAGCTTAAATCAAGCGCGGAAATAGTTATTAGTGGTGTTTGTAGTCATGAATTTTTAGATAAAGCGATAGACTTTTTAAAATTTTGTGACGACTTTGAAGCTGATAGAATTGATTTGCATCGTTATATTGATTTTGATGTAAAAGGTGGCCTTAAAGATATTGATGATATGACAGATGACTTAGAAAGAGTTTATGAATTTGCTAAAAGAATTAAGACTAAGGTTAATTTGCCACATTTTATATCCAAAGAAACTTATAAGAAGAATTGTGATTGGTATTTTAAAAATTTATCATTTGATGCTCTTGGAAATATGGGAAGCTGTGGCAGAGTTATTAATCCTGATAAAAAATATGGAAATATAAATGATGATGGTGATATATGGAATAATGAATACATGCAGTCTGTTAGAGCGAAGTTTTTAACACCAAGTGATGTGGTTACTAAGTATTGTGAAAAATGTGTGGAAAATCATACAAGGTAAGGTGAGATGCTATGAATTTATCTTTTATAATTTCCAGTATAGGTAAATCGGATAGGTTAGATAATTTAATTAACCAAATCAATTCTTGGTTTGATAATAAAGAATTAATATTAGTTGATAATAGTCGTGATAAAGTTTTGTATGAGAAATATTTTAATAACAATAAGTGCAAGTATGTTTATGAGAAAAAAGCTGGACTTAGTTTTGCTAGAAATAGAGGGGCTCTAGAAGCTAAATATGATATGCTTATTTTTTTAGACGATGATGTTGTACTTGGAGATAACTTTAAATCTGTCAACTTTAAATCATTATATGATAATCATGACTTTGGAATTGCTGGTGGAAAGATTGTGGTTAATGAAATACCTGATTATTTGCCAGAAAAATATACTTATCTTGCTGGTGAAAAAGATTATGGTGATGAAGTTATTGTTATGCCAAAATATAAATATCTTGGGGGATGTACTTTAGTGATGCGAAAAGATGTGTTTAATAAAATAGGTGGATTTGATATTAATTTTGGACATAATGGCAATAATATTGGAGCTAATGAAGATGTTATTATGCAAGAAATGATAAGAAAAAAAGGCTTGAAGGTAATTTATGATCCACAGATTTTAGTTTATCATTTTTGGAATGAAGAAGAGGATAAGGCGATTTTAAGAGTAAGAAAACAAGGTATTATTGACCGAATTACTGATAAAAAATATTTTACTTTTAGAATGATTTTAAGATTAATTAAATATAATATTTTTATTATGATAAATGGTAATAGGAAAAATTTATCAAATGAAAAGAAGTATGATTTAGAAAGGTATAGAAGTTATGTTAAAGGTAAGTGAATATTCAAAGATCGATGATGAGTTAGTAGAAAAATGGAATGATCTTTGGAAAAAAGCTTATAATAAAACATTTTTTAATTCTTACGATTGGTTTAAAATTTGTCTTGATGTCTTTAGCTATGAAAAAATACTTATTATAGGTATTTTTAACGGGGATGATTTAGTGGCTTTATTACCGCTTGTTAGCTTTAAAAAATATTTTGTCTCACCTGGTGAGAGATATTTGGATAATACGACATTATTAGTTAGGGAAAATTCTAAAGAGATAATTTTATGTTTAACGGATTATATAAAAAACAATAAGTATCAGATTATTTTAAATGAGGTGCCTTTAGAAATTACTGAAAGATTTGATGTGCTTAATGAGTTCGCTTCAGATAATCCTAAAGCTGATTTAACTGATGGTATTCAAAATATTATTAAGCATAAAGAACTTAGGTATTTGAAACGTATAAAAGAGAAAAATAAGAATTACATTAGTTTTGATATTTATAGTGGACCACGATCCTTTGATGAAATTAATAGAATATTTAAAATAGAACAATCTAGTTCTAAGATTAAATCAAAAAAAGATCTTTTTAGTGATGAAAAAGCTAGAAAATTATTTAGAAATATTTCGAAAACGAAAAGTTCTTTTCTTATTATTTTAAGATATAATGATTTAGATATAGCGCATTTGTTTTCGGTTTGTGATAGTAATAAGGTAACGGCTTATCATATGGCGTATAATTATGATTATGCTTATTTACAACCCGGAAAGCTTATTTTTTTAGAACTTATGGAATATATGATTTCTAAAAATTTTGAAATATTAGATTTTTCAAGAGGTAATAGTGTTTTAAAACGTCACTTTAGTAATGGTAATGTTAAAAAATATAATATATATATAAACTGTAATATTTTTAAAGGCTTTATTGTCTATATTCATAAATTTATATTTAAAGTTAAAGGTACTTTGTTTTACAAAAAGATTAAAAAATTAATAAAAAGAAAGTAGGCTTACTATGGAAAATATAATTGTAATAGGTGGTAGTTCTGGTATTGGCGAGGCTACTGTGAAAAAAATTCATGAAAATTATCCAAGTTCTAAAATAATAGTTGTGGATAAAAAAGAATGTAATTATGATTTTGAATATGAGTTTTATAAATTAGATCTATCTAATAATAATGAGGTTTTAGATTTTGTTAATTATATAAAAAATGTACCTGTAAAAGCATTAGTTAATTCAGCGGGATATCAAGAAAATATGGATATATTAGATCTTTCATATGATAAATTTCGTGAAATGTTTTCAGTAACTTTGGAATCTATATTTTTAATTGAACAGGCTGTTTCAAATACTATGATTGATAAAAAAATAGCTAACGCCTCAATTGTAAATGTTACTTCTATACATAGTAATATTATTAGAGAAATTGCTCATTATTCTTCGTCTAAAGCAGCTTTGGGGATGCTGACAAAAGAATTTGCTTATAGACTTTCGAAGTATAATATAAGATGTAATTCTGTTTTACCTGGTTCGATTAATACTCCTTTGCTGCAAAAAGATTTATTTAATGATAAACTGTTAGAGGAAGCAGCACAGCAGATTCCTTTAAAGAGACACGGCAAGCCAGAAGAGATTGCTGAGGTAGTGTTATTTTTAATTTCAAATAAGGCTAGTTATATTACTGGTTCAGAAATAGTAGTCGATGGTGGATTATCTTTGGTAATATAATTTGGAAAGGTTGAGAAAAAAGTGTTTGATAAATTTTCTATTAATCTTGCTTTTAGTGATAAAGATATTTTAAATGATTATTATAAATGGTTATCAATTTGTTTTGATAATGATATAAAGTTTGTTAGAATATTTTTATGTAGTTTTGGTGTTAATGCTTTATTTGATAAGGAATCATTGAAAATTTTAAAGAATATACTTGATAAAGCATTGGAAAAAGAAATAGAAGTTTGTTTAGTTTTAAATAATTTTACAGATTATAATGTTAATACTTATTTGGATATTAATGATAAAAGATATTCTTGGCTTAATAATCCTTATTATTTTAAATATAAGAAAGCTAAAAATTTTTTTAAGGTAGTTGATAAAGATTATTTTGAATCACTTACTAGAGTTTTAAATGTCATCGAAGAATATAGTAATGTTAAATATATAGAACTTATGAATGAAATTGATCAAATTGAATGCTCAAATATTATTCTTATAAACTGGCTAAATGACTTGATACTGCTTTTAAAAAATAAATATGGTGAAAGATTTGTTTATTCTTCTAGTATTTCTAATCATAGATTGTTTGAAAAATTTAGAAAGAATATAAATTGTTATGTTGATTTGCATTTTTATAGTTTTCCCTATGTGACAGCAATAGAAAATATCGAATATATAAATAGTAAGGGAGATATTTTATATTTGGGAGAGTATGCCAAATATTCGGATAGTTCTTATTTAGATTCTTTGGAATCAAAAATATATTTTGTTTCAGGGCTGTGGGGGTTTTATTTTTATAATTTAAATTATCCACCATTACACTGGTGGTGGCAGGATTTATTAAACGATGAAGAATATATTAAAATTATAGATGTTTTTAAGGATCTTTCGGCTAAGTTTGGTAAGGTTAGAGGTATTTCAAAAGGTAAAACAGATTATAGGATTTATGATAAAGTCTCTGATGTTAATGAAAAACAAAAAATAAAGGAGAGATTATTAAATCTTTTAAAACATCCTTTATTTATTTTTGATGAATTTAAGAATATTAAAAAATTTATTGGTAGAAAGTTTGTAAAACAATCTGATGTTATTTTTAGAAATATTATTCTAGAAGATAAAGTAATTTATTATCTTGAGTGTAATAGTAATATCGTTTTTAATGGTAATTTTAATGGTAAAAAAAGTATCAACTTGCTTACAGGAGTGGAAAGTAAGTGTAAAAAAAATATTCCTAAGGGAATATATATTATTTTTTAAAACTAATACAGAATGGTTTTTTGATATGAAAACTGGATTGATATTTTAATGTTTTATTTAATTTGAAAATTGAAATATTGTCTGAGTCTACATTACATACTAAAAGAAAGTTTTTATAAAAGTCCATGTCACGTGGATTTTTTCCATATGAGGATACTGTTTGAATTAGCTTTGGATTAGTTTTATTACTGATGTCAAAAACATTTATTAAATTTGTTTCTCTGGCACTAGTAAATAAATAATTTTTGTATATTTTTATTGCGCATCCGTTTCCATTAGAAATTTTGAAACTATTAATTAATTTATAATTTTGAAAGATAAATAATTCGTTAGATTTTTCACTTATTATATAAAAAACATTGTCTGCAATTGTAATGTGTCTTGGTTCAGTATCGCCTTTAAAGTTATATAAACATTTTAAATTCATATTACGATCAATAAGTAATAGGCGATTATTTTTATCGACAATGATTAAGTTATCTCTGTATTCTTGGATACAGTGAGGAAGAGAATTTTTTATATGATAATTGTATATTAAGTTAAGATTATCATATAAGCATATATTTTCACTATCATAATTACATATTGATATATGGTTTCCAACATTGATATAGCACGGATTAATCCCATATGAGCTATTCTTTATTATGGTATTATTATCTAATATCATAATAAACCCATCAGCCCATTTTTTGTTTTCGCATATGAAATATAATTTTTCATTTTTAAATTTTAAATATGAACAGTACATAGGTTCATGATATGATTTAATATAGCATAATTTTCCATTATCAAAGCTTAGTTTTATTAAAGCATTATTATTAGTATATGTGCCTATATATAATTCTTGCATAAGTTATCCGTCCTTTTGTAGTTATTTTATCAAACTTGGTAAATAAAGTCTATATTTTATGGTATAATACATGGCTAAGGAGTTGGACGCTATGACAAGTTTATTTATTTCTAATGAGCGAGATGAAACAATAGAAAAATATTTATGTGATTCTTTAGAGTCTGATGTGCATTATTATAATTATTCACAGTTTCAAGAATTTGAATCTATGCTCGAAATTGCAGATTGCATTATATTATCAACTCATTTGTCTGAAAGTGAGTTTAAGAAAATAAAAAAGCACATTAACGATACTAGCAAATTATATTTTTTTAATACTAATTATTTTGCCAGCGGAAATATTCCTTATGATCCTCAAAAGTTATTGTTTGGATATAATGAATATAGGTTTATAGATAAAATACAAATACCTATAGCTGAGCATTGTAATTTGAATTGTAATAGGTGCTATCACTTTTCAAATCTTCAAAATCAGGAAAAGTTTTATGATTTTGAAATATTTAAGTCCGATTTGAAATGTCTTAAAGATTTTGGCTTTGAAATTAATGAAATAAGATTTTTAGGTGGTGAACCTTTATTATCGGATGAATTATTTGATTTTATAAAATTTGCTTCTTCTATTTTTCCTTATACTAATATGAAAATTATTACTAATGGTGTGAAGCTTATTAATTTTAGTGACGAATATTTAAACAAGATAAAGGATTCAAAAGCAATAATATCGATTTCAGTATATCCACCTGTTATGAAATATATTGACTCTATCGAATCTAAATTAATAAATAAGAATATACCTTATGAGATATTTAGAGTTGGTAATGTTTTTAATAAAATATTGATGGAAGAAGAAAATAAAAATTTTGTATCAACTGCAGAAGAATGTGAAAAGTGTATTATGATTTATAACGGAGTTGTAACTAGATGTGCACCATCTATTTTTATAAATATATTTAACGAAAAATTAGATTGTAATTTTCCGGAGGAAGAGTTTGATAGAGTCTATGATTTTGATAGTAGGAGAGAAATGCTTCAATATTTAGATAGTCCTTTTGAACTTTGTCATTATTGTATGGGCGATAGTGATCCGATTGGTTATGAATGGGAAAGAACTGATTCTAAACGATTAGTGAAAAAAGACTATATTAGATAATTATTGATAGACTTTTGATTGGCTATTTGTTAGAATGTAGTTGGAGTGATATTATGAAGAATTGTTATGTATCAACTTTTATTAGTGGCTTATCTAATTTTGTAGAAGATAGAATAAAAACTGATTTTTCTGACGTTGAAATTATACAGGTTTTAGATGGATTAATTATTTATAAAACTAGTGATAAAGAAAAAGTTTTAGGACTTAAATATGTTAATAATACATTTTTACTTTTGGGCTTATTAAAAAGTAACGGATCAACTTTTAATAATGAAATGAATGATTTGACACAAAGATTAAATTTGAATTTTGATGTTATAAAGAATCATATAAAAAGGTTAAAAAAACGAAGTTTTAAAATTCTTGCAATTGATAAGAATCAGCCGGTAAGTATTAATTATAATATTATAAGTCGTTTGGAACATAAAATTTCAAATAATATAGGGGCTTTTGTTAACAAAAGAAAACCTGATTTAGAATTTATTTTTTTGAGACGGACTGAAGGATTAATGCTTTTTATGCTTAAGTTAACTTATAATAGAATTACAGAGAGGTCTTTGCAAAAAGGAGAGCTTAGGCCAGAACTTGCATATACTTTAGCAGCTCTTGCTAATCTTGATAGTAATAAAATTGTTATGGATCCATTTTGTGGACATGGGGCAATTCCAAGACAAATTGTTAAAAATTTTAATTATAATATGTGTTTTGCTAGTGATAATGATGAAGAATTGGTAAAGACTTTTAAGAATGAATATAAAAATAATAAAAAGAAGCTTTTTATAAAACAAAGAGATGCTTTAAATCTTTCTTATTTTGATGATTGCTTTGTGGATGCGGTTGTTACTGATCCACCGTGGAATATATATGATAGTAAAGATGAAGATTTTTGTTTATTTTACAAAAAAATGCTTGATGAATTTAATCGTATTTTAAAAGATAAAGGAGTTCTTGTCATTTTAATGGGAAATATAAATGATTTTGAAAATGCTCTTAGTATTGTAAATAATTTTAATGTAAATAATAAATATAATATTTTAGTTAATGGTAAGAAAGCAAATATATATGTTTTATTTAAAAAATAGTAAGTTAAAAAGAGATTACCTTAATACATTGAATTAATGTGTAAAGTTGTTTTGTTATGAATAGTTTGATTAGTAATAATTTAGATGCATGATTTTGTGCATCTTTTTTGTTTATTTTGAAAAAAATGGCACAATTTATGGCACAAAAAAAAGAATTTGACCCTCTGTAAAAATCAAATTCCCTTATTTTTTTAATGGTAGCGAGAGGGGGATTCGAACCCTCGACAACACGGGTATGAACCGTGTGCTCTAGCCAACTGAGCTATCTCGCCAAATGAATGACAAAATCATTATAGCAGATTTAAAAAAAGCTTTCAATAGAAAATTTTAAATTTGTTATTCTTTTTTTGACAAATTTTTTTAAAAAGTGTATATTATATTCGCAGTATGTTTTAAGAATAGTTAAAAATCAGGAGGTTATTTTATGACAGTAAATAGTGTGCAGATTAGTAAAAATGCATTAAGTATTAAAAATCCAAAAGTTGATGTTTTGGGAAGTAAAAAAGTTTTATATGCTTCAATTGATAAGCCATGGCTTAAATTTTATGAAAAAGAAGCAATTTATTCATCACTTGATTCTATGACTATGTATGATTATATTTGCCAAAATGCTTTTCAAAATTTAGATAGGCCAGCGTTAAATTATTTCGATCGTATTATTACTTATGACGCTTTATTTAATAATATTGAAATGGTGGCTTCTTCTTTATTAAAGTATGGTGTTAAAAAGGGTGATGTTGTCACTTTAATAACACCTACTATTCCTGAATCAATTTATTTATTATACGCTTTGAGTAAGATTGGGGCTGTTGCTAATTGTGTTGATCCAAGGACTAGTAAAGAAGGAATTGAGGATTATGTTAGAGAAGCTTCTTCAGATTTAGTTTTTATAATTGATGTTGCTTCTCCTAAGGCTTTAGATTTAAAGGAAAAATGTGGCGTAAAAACAATTGTTAATATTTCGCCAACTGAATCTATGACATTTGAGGCTAAAATGGAACAATTAAAATTGATGTTTAATAGTGCTTTGAACGAAAGATTAGCGTTACAAAAATCAAAATTTTTTACTAAAAAAATTAAATGTTCTTTGGATTCATTTAAAAAAGTTGTCAGTGATTTAAAAGAAAAAAACAAAGTTTTTGGTTATAGCGACGAATGTTTACAATGGGCAGAGTTTACTAAAAACAATAAAGAATTTGTGATGCCTCATAGGTCTTTATATAGTGATGGAACGCTTCCTGTTGTCATTGTTCATACAGGCGGGACTACAGGAAAGCCTAAAGGTGTAATACTTACAAATAATAATTTAAATTATGCGGCTTTCGATTGTATTAACGCAGGATATGACTTTAAAAAGGAACATAACTGGCTTAATATAATGCCTTTATTTATAGCTTATGGTTGTGGTAATGGTCTTCATTTGCCTCTTGTTTGTAAGATGGAAACTATAATTATTCCAGCGTTTGAAGCGGAAATGATGCCAGATTTGCTTAATAAATATCACCCTAATCATATGGTTGGAGTTCCATCTCATTATGGAACAATTATCTCCAGCGAAAAATTAAAGAATGAAGATTTATCTTATGTGATTGCTCCAACGGTTGGTGGGGATGCGATGAACACTGAACTTGAGGAAAAAACAAATGAATTTTTAAAGAGTCATAACTGTGATTATAAAGTTGTTAAGGGTTACGGAATGACTGAAGTTAGTGCGGCAGTGTGTGCGTGCACTTCTAATGAGACTAATGAACTTGGTAGTGTTGGAATTCCTTTTCCGCATTCAGTTATTGCTATATTTGACACTGAAACTGGTAAGGAGCTTCCTTTAACTAGTAATTTAAATGATAAGCAAATAGGTGAGGTTTGTATTACTGGCCCTAATGTAATGCTTAAATATCATAATAATGAAGCTGAAACTAATAAAATGAAACGCGTGCATGAAGATGGTAGTGTTTGGATTCATAGTGGTGATTTAGGATATATGGATGAAGACGGCAAATTATTTATAATTGGCCGAAGTAAGGATGTTATTATTAGGCATGATGGCTTTAAAATTTTTCCAAGTTTTATTGAAGAGACTATTGTGCAAGATGAAGATGTTTTGGACTGTAAAGTTGTTGGAACTAAGGATAATGATTTTGTTCAAGGCGAACTTCCTTATGCTTATGTAGTTCTTAAGGATGGTGCATCTGTAAATGACGTTTTAGATAGACTTAGTTTAATTTGTGAAGCTAGACTTCAGGAGTATTCATTACCAGTTGGGTTTGAGGCAGTGGAGGAGTTTCCGTGTACAAATATTGGTAAAATCGATGTCCAAAAGCTTAAGGTAATGGCTGATAATAAGTTAGCTTCTAAAAAACTTGTTTTAAAATAATAAGTTTATAAGGCTTGAAAAAGCCTTTTTATTATACTATAATTATAATGGAGGCGGTTTAATGATTGTCGGTATTACTTTTATAAGTTGTTCACTTTTATATAGTTTTATGCTATTAGTTGTTTATTATAGGAAGCAGAGAATAAACAGTATTGAGAATAAAATTTATAGTGCTTTAGTAAGAATGAATGTGTTCGGACTTGTTTTGGAACTTCTTTGCACGTATTTTGTTATGGTAAAAGATACTAGTCCTATTAATACACTTTTGTGTTTGTTTTGTAATAGGCTCTTTATAATTTATTTGCTTTCTTGGGAATTAATATTTGCTTTGTATGTTTTCTTTGTATCTTTTTGGCAGAATACTAAGGCTAGGGAATGGATAAAAAGCCATGCGAAAGATTTAAAGGTTTTAGGTGCTTTACTATGTATTATGCTTTTTTGTTTTGCGATAGTTTTGCCGCTTGAATACTTTAATGATGGAAATTATGTTTATAGTTATGGCCCCGCAGCTAATTTACTTCTTGTGGTTGGCGGAGTTTTGATAACTTTAGAAATGTATAGTGTTTTTAAAAATGCAAACAGTATAAGAAATCGTAAATATATTCCGCTACTTGTACTTATAATTGCGATGGTTGCGGTTTTTGTGGTTAGGTCAATTAATCCAGGAATAATTTTGATTAATTCAACTTTTGCTTTTGTAACTGTTCTTATGTATTTTACAATTGAAAATCCTGATGTCCAAATGATGGAAGAGCTTTATAGGAACAAAAGGTTAATTGAAAAAAGTAATGAGGATACGTCAAATTTCTTGTTCAAGATGACTCAAGATATTAAAAAGCCAGTTAAGGATATTATTGAAGTAAGTAATGATATGCTTACAATTAAAGCTGTGAAAGAACTTCAAGAAGGCAGTAAAATTATTAATAATAAAGCTAAGGAACTTGATTATTTAGTAAATGATGCATTGGATGTTTCTTCTATGAGTACAAAAACAATTAAAGTATATGATAGTAGATATAATGCTAGTAATTTGTTTAAGGAAATAAAGTATCAGATGGAAAATCAATTAGATTCTTCTGTTAAATTTGAATATTCTATAAGTAATAATATGCCTGATTATGTTTATGGCGATTCTATAAAGTTAAAACAGGCAGTGTATTCTGTTTTAGAAAATTCTATCGAAAACACTAAAGGAGGTTATATTAGTTTAGATGTAAGCTCAATTATCAAATATGATATATGCAGGTTAATAATTACTATTAGTGATTCTGGGAGCGGTATAAGCACGGCTGAGGTAAATAATATTTTAAGTTTGAATATAGATGACTTATCAAAAATTAATTTATCTAAAGACAAGAAAACTCTTAATTTAAAAGAAATCAAAAAGCTTGTTACTTTGATGGGTGGCAATTTAATTGTTAAAAGTGAAGAGGATAAAGGAACAACTGTTAGTATAACTATCGATCAAAAAATAGTTCCTAATAAGAATAGTGAAATTTCTAAAAAAATGGAATTATATGAGGAATCTCTTCATAAGGATAAAAAAATAATGGTTGTTGATGATGATGCTAAGGAGCTTTCTAAAATAGTAAATTATTTGGAAAACATGGATATGAATGTTAGTGGTTCGCTTTTTGGAAGGGATTTACTTGAAAAAATATCTAACAAACATAAATTTGATTTAATAATTTTAGATGATGAGACTGATACAATTAGTGCGTATGAGGTTTTAAAAGAACTTAAAAAAAATACCAAGTTTAATACTCCGGTGGTAATTATGATCGATGATAGTAAGGAATTTATTAGATTAGCATTTTTAAAAGACGGCTTTGCTGATGTAATTATGAAGTCAAAATTAATTGATGAACTTGATAGGATTTTAAAAAGATTTTAGGAAGATAATTTCTTTTTTCTTTATTTGTATATGACGGTATTGGCGGTAATATGTTTGAAAATAAGAAGATATTTATATTAGGTATGGGCAATAGTGACGTTAGTACTGTTAATAATTTTAATGAGGCAGTTAGTGTGGCATATTCGGTTTCTAAGGGCGGGGATACTATTTTACTTAGCCTCGCTTGTGCTAGCTGGGATCAGTTTGATAATTTTGAACAGCGTGGTTATGAATTTAAGAAAACGGTCAATAATTTATAAAATTGTAGTTTTTTTGTAAATTAAGGTAAAATTTATTAATTTTAATGGAATTATTTAGTAAATTTTGATATAATCTTATTGTAATGGATAAGTGGCTTGTATGTTTAGTAATTTATCTTTAATTTGATTTGACAAATAAAGGTTTTAGTGCTAATATATGCAGCTGAAAACGGAGATTTATTATTTTTAGGAATAATAAGGGACTCTAGTTTATAGAAATGAGGGATTTTTATGAGAAAATGGAAATTACAATTCAACAAGTTTAGAACAGCAATTGGAATTACTGCGGCAACTCTTTCTTCTGTGTTTATGGCTACACCTGCTTATGCTGAAGAAGCTTCTGTTGTTGATACAACTACTCCAGATGCTATTGTTCAAGTTGATGATTTTACTGAAAATGCTGTAAATGATTCTGTAGTAGCAGAGTCAGAAATTGGTACTCCAGTTTCTATGCTAAATACGCTTGAGCCTGTAGCTGAAACTCAAGAAGTGAGTCAGCCTGCTTTAGAAGCCCAAGAAGAATCTACTGGTGTAGTTACTGAGACTCAAGAAGAACCTACTACTGAAGAAAGTACTATAGTTGATAATAAAACTGTAGAAGAAGTGTCAGAGGTGGGACCTACTATTGAACCTGTAATTTTTAATGCTGATGAAGAAAAATCAGCAGAAGTTCAAGAAACTTCTCTAGAACAAGATAAAGCAGAATATACTACTTCAATGGATGAAGCGGGCACTGTTGTTGTTACTGGTGAGACACCTTCTGTTAGTGATTTAGTAGAAATGACTGACGAAATAACTAATACGTATGGTGAAAATGTTGAAGTTCATGTTGAAGATAAGCAAGCAGAATCATCTACAATTGATTTAGGTACTGATGGGTACGCTGTTTTGAAAAATGAGGATGGTTCTTATGAATTAATTATAGGTGGCGTAGGCCTTGGTAATGATAATATTGGCGCTTTAAAAGAAAAAATTGTAGCTGAACATCCAGAACTTTCTGGTGTCAATTTTGCTATTCATGCAGCTCCAGATAGCGGTATAGTTAATGTTTCTGGAAAAGAGGTTGTTACAACTGGTTCTGATCAAAGCATACAAGATGCTGAAGATAAATCTAATGATCCTGATGCGACGAAAGAAAATACAAAACCTTTTGCTGAACCAGAACCTGAACCAACTCCTGAACCTGAGCCAACACCAGAGCCAAAACCTGAACCAACGCCAGAACCTAAGCCAACTCCTGAACCTAAACCTGAACCAACGCCAGAACCTGAGCCAACTCCTGAACCACACGAGTATGCTCCAAATACTGGAGATAATACTAAAAACTCAGCTATCGCAAATGGTATGTTTGCTTCTGGTATTGCTATGTTAGGGGCAGCCTTTGCAGTCGGTAATAAGAAATTAAAGCTTGCTGAAGAAAAAATGGCAGGGTTAGCTGTAGCAGCTAAAGAAACTCTTAGATTTAATCGTGAAAATATGAAAACGGCTGATGACTTTGAAGCATTTGCTAATACAAGTTATTCAAGAAGAAAATAATAGAATTAAGGAGGAAATAATATGAAAAATATGAAAAAGATATCTAATTTATTGTGTTTAGTATTAGTTGCTGTATTATTTGTTTTTACTGGTATTAGTTCAACAAAAGCAGCTCCTCAGACTATAACTATATCTCGTACTGGCGTTTCTCCAAAGTACATTGATGCTTATGATTTTTATAATTTAAAATTTGATGATGATACGGTAGTTTACTGTTATAGTGGTCCAGGTAACTGGCCTACAGATGGACTTACCTATACTTTAGATGGTGAGGCTAGCGCTGCTATAAAATACATTTTGGAAAATGGCCCAAGAACTAGTGATAATTCTCAAGTCGCACGTTATGTTACTCAAGGTGCTATTTGGTGGTATAGAGCTGAAAATGGAGAAATTTCTGCTTTATCTACTGAATTTGTTGAAACTGGCGCTGAGTCAGAAACTGGTATTAGAGATCTTATTAAAAATTTAGTTAGAGATGCTCGTAATAATACATCTACTTCTAATAAAAAAGCTTATATTTTTAAAAGTTCAGGCTATCAAGATGTAGTTGCACTTTATGCACCAGATCCTGAACCAACTCCAGATCCTGAGCCTGAGGAAGTTTGTGTTGAATATGAAATCGTAGGAAATGTAAGGCCTGATCCTGCAAAGACTGATCCAACTCCTGGTAAGGAATGCTACAATAAAGGTACTGAATACGATCAGAAAAAAGAATTAAAAACTAGACAATCTAACTGTAAATTTAATGGTTGGTATACTAATAGTAATTTAACTGGTAGATGGACTAATGGTACTGCACTTAACAACAATTTAAAATTATATGGCGCATGGGAATGTGGTACTCCAGTTATAGTTCCTGCTACTGCTGCTAATACTCCACTTATTATTTTAGGTGTAGGATTAACTGCAATTGCAATTGGTGCCGGTGTATATATTTACAGAGATAAAAAAATTAATTCAAATAAATAATGTGTAGGAAGCTAATGCTTCCTTTTTTTGTTGACTTTTTATAAGAAAAACAATATAATTTTATGTAGTGATAGGAAGTGATATAAATGCAAAAACCTAAGGGAACTTATGATATTTTTGGTGATAAAGCTGATAAAATGATTTATCTTAGAAAAGTAGTTAACGCTTTGATGGATAAGTATAATGCTAAATATTTTGAAACACCTATTTTTGAATCCAGTGATCTTTTCCATAGAGGAGTAGGTGAAACTACTGATATTGTTAGTAAAGAAACTTACGATTTTAAAGATCGTGGTGATAGAAATTTAACTTTACGTCCTGAAGGTACGGCAGGGATTGTTAGAAGCTTTATTGAAAACAAGCTTTATGCTGATAGTATGCCTTTAAAAGCTTGGTATTTTGGTCCTATGTTTAGGTATGAAAGGCCGCAGGCTGGTCGTTTTAGACAATTTTATCAATTTGGTTTTGAAGCTTTTGGGACTTATGATGCAAGTATGGATGCTGAAGCTATTAGTATTTTAGTTAATTTACTTAGAATGCTTGGTTTAAAAGGGGTAAAAGTAAATATTAATAGTTTAGGAGATAGTGAATCCAGGAAAAGATATAGAGATGCTTTGATTTCTTATTTTAGACCTTATTTACATGAGCTGTGTGATGACTGTAAAGCTCGTTTTGAAAAAAATCCTTTGCGGATTTTAGATTGCAAAATTGATTGTGATAAAGAGTTTATGAAGAATGCTCCTAAGATGACGGATTATTTAAATGATGATAGTAGAAGACATTTTGATGAGGTAAAGGAATATTTGAAGGCAATGGATATTGATTATGTGCTCAATCCTAATATAGTTAGAGGTCTTGATTATTATACGCATACGGTGTTTGAAGTGGAAGCGGATATTCCTGGTTTTGGTTCACAAAATGTTTTAGGCGCCGGTGGAAGATATAATAATTTAGTTGAAAATATTGGGGGACCGTCTGTTCCTGGGGTTGGTTTTGCAATAGGTCTTGAGAGACTACTTCTTGCTTTGGAAATGGAAAATATTGATATATGTAATACTTCTTATCCTGAAATTTACGTTGTACCTATGGGTATAGATGCAAAAGTTAAAGTAGCTAGTCTTGTTAATACTTTAAGATTAAGTGGTTTTAATGTCGAGATGGACTATGATAATCGAAATTTAAAAAGCAATTTTAAGGTGGCTGACAGGCTAAAAGTTAAATATATTATTATTGTTGGTGATGAGGAAATTAATAGTAGAATACTTACTATTAAAGATAACAATTCTAAAGAAGAATATAAAGTTAAGCTTGATGATTTAATAGAATTTTTTGATAAAAAATTAGGTGATGATGATGAAAATTAATAATACAAGTATTTCTAAAAATGATGCAGGAAAGATTGTAACTCTATATGGATGGGTTAATAAAAAGAGAGATTTAGGCGGATTAATTTTTATTGATTTGCGTGATAGATCTGGCATTATACAGCTTACGGTTAGTCCTGAATCTGAAGTGTATAATGTTGCTGAAAGATTAAAGAATGAATACGTTATAAAAGTACGCGGGAAGGTTCAGATGCGACAAAATGCTAATTTGAATCTGGAAACTGGGGAAATAGAGGTTTTAGTTAGTGAAATAGAAATTTTAAACAAATCTAATGATCTTCCTTTCGATTTAAATAATCTTACGGCTTTAGATGATACGAGACTTAAATATCGTTATTTAGATTTAAGAAGAAGTGAGCTTCAAGATAAAATTATTACGAAACATAAGATTATGAATAGTACAAGAGAGTATTTAAATTCTTTAGATTTTTTAGAAATTGAAACGCCTATTTTGTGTAAAAGTACGCCAGAAGGTGCTAGAGATTATTTAGTTCCTTCCAGGGTTAATCCCGGGTCTTTTTATGCTTTGCCTCAGTCTCCACAAATATTTAAGCAGCTTCTTATGGTATCTGGGTTTGAAAGATATTATCAAATTGCAAGGTGTTTTAGGGATGAGGATTTAAGAGCTGATAGGCAACCTGAGTTTACGCAAATAGATATGGAAATGAGCTTTGTAGATGAAGACGATATTATGAATGTTACGGAAGGGTTAATTGCTAAAATATTTAAGGATGTGAAAAATATTGATATTAAACTTCCTTTAATGCGTATGACTTATGAAGATGCAATTAATTTATATGGATCTGATAAGCCAGATTTGAGATTTGATATGATTATTAATGATATTACAAAGTGCTTTTTAAAAACTGATTTTAAAATATTTAGTGATGTCATTAATAGTGGAGGAGTTATTAATGCGATTGTAGTTAAAAATGCTGCTGATAAGTATTCTAGAAAGGATATTGATAATTTGGCAGAATTTGTTAAAATTTATGGTGCTTCTATTCTTTCTTTTCTTAAATATGATAATGCGTTTACAGGTTCGATTGTAAAATTTGTTTCTGATGATATTGCAAAGTGTTTGATTAATGATTTAAATTTAGTTAATAATGATTTAATTTTTGTTATCGCTGGAGATAAAAAAATGGTTAAAACTTCTTTAGGTGCTTTGCGAATTAAAATTGCTAAGGATTTAAATTTAATTAAGGATGGGTATAAATTACTTTGGATCACTGATTTTCCAATGTTTGAATATAGTGAAGAAGAAGGAAGATATATTGCTTGCCATCATCCTTTTACAATGCCGCAGGATGTAAATAATATTAATGACAAAGAGCATGCTTTAGCTAGAGCTTATGATATTGTTATTAATGGCTATGAAGCTGGTGGTGGTAGCATCAGAATACATGATACAAATATACAAGATAAGGTATTTGAATCATTAGGCCTTTCTAGGGAAGAAGCTTTGGAAAAGTTTGGGTTCTTGCTTAATGCGTTATCTTTTGGTGCTCCGCCTCATGGAGGCCTTGCTTTAGGTTTGGAACGACTTACGATGATACTTAGTGGTACTGAAAATATTCGTGATGTGATTGCATTTCCAAAAACGGCTAGTGCGTCTGATTTAATGACTGACGCGCCAAATACTGTTAGTGGGAAGCAGCTTGATGAGTTACATATTAAAATAAGTCAGTGAATACTGACTTTTTATTGATATTTATGGATCGTTTTGTTATAATATAAAGCATTATGGGGGGGAAGTAATATGAATTTATATGATATTTATGAAAATGTTAGAAAAAATGTTGTTGGTCAAGATGAAGCTTTAAAAAAAATGATTTTAACTATTGATCATAATTTGAACGATGGACATTTTAATAAAGAAAATGTAATTTTAAAAGGCGATAGGGGTTCTGGGAAGACGATTATGTGTGAAGAAATAGCTAGAGAAATGGGCATTCCATTTACGCAAATTGATGTTTCTCTTAGTGATGATAGATTATGTAGTGATCATATTGAAGAAGCTTTTACTAAATTTGCCGGGGAAATAGACGCTGCAGAGCTTTATGGTATTGTTTTGTTTGATGGTTTTGATAAATTAATTTCTGAGAATAAGGATAATAATATTGTAAGTTTAACAAAACAAAATAATTACTTTTTAGCTAATGGTCGCCTTGATATTTATGGCATTTTTGATATTTCGAGAGTGACATTTGTGGCTGAGGGAACATATGGCAATAAGCTAACTGGATTTAATTCTGATTTTGATATAACAAATGATGATTTATTTGCTTCTAGATTTACTAAAGTTATAGAAACTAATCCTATTACTGAAGATTTGGTATTTAATGCTGTGTTTTTGTCTAATATTTCTTCTATGAGAAATATTGGTGATATTGTTTTAGATGATGAGGAAATTGATAAAATAGTCTGTATGGTAATGGATCGTGGGGTTGGTTTACATAGCGCACCTTCAGTAATTGATGAAGTTTTGTATCCAAAGTTTTCAAAAAAATATTTTGGTTAACAAATTTAAAAAAATGTGGTATACTTATTGTGTTATTGCCCCTTGGCCAAGCGGTAAGGCGATGGACTCTGACTCCATTATTCGTAGGTTCGAATCCTACAGGGGTAACCAAAGTATGCAAAACCCTTTATTTTCAAAGGGTTTTATTATCGCAATATTTTAAGAAACTCCCAAAAAACTCCAGAAAAACTATTTTATACTATTATTTATGGAAATTGCTCGTTTAATTTTGTTATTTATGAAAAATAGTTTTATTATAAAAATGTTAAATAAATATCTTTAATTTTTAATTATTATAGGTATTAAATTTGATAAACATATAGTAAAAAAAATAATTTTGTGATACAATGTAGTTGTCTAGAAGAAGATGCCATTATGAAAAACCTACTAAGTAAACGATTGGGAATCTAATTTATTGATGGTGTTGAATACTTTGTTTTCAAAGGATCCTAATATCTGTAATGTGATGCCCACCTGGGAGATCAGGTTTTAATTCGTTAA
>CAMNJS010000006.1 GCA_946541645.1 uncultured Bacillota bacterium
TTAACAATTTCTGGAATAACATCTCCAGCTTTTTTAATTGAAACAATATCTCCCTCTCGAATATCTTTTTCTTTTACATAATCTTCATTATGCAAAGTTGCTCTAGCAATTAAAGACCCCATAACTCTAACTGGCTCTAAATCAGCAGATGGCGTCACTTGTCCAGTTCTTCCAACCGTAAATACAATTTTTTTAACCTTTGTTAAAACTTCTTCTGGTGGGAACTTATAAGCAATAGCCCATTTAGGCGTTCTAGCTGTGAAGCCTAGCTTTTCTTGATCATTTAAATCATTAACCTTAATGACTATACCATCTATCTCATAAGCAAGTTTTGGTCTATTAATAGTCCAGTAATCAATATACTCCATAAGTTCTTTTATATTGTTTACTTTTTTATTATTTGGATTAATAACAAATCCAAGTTCTTTCATAAATTTTAAAGCATCGTTATGCGTATAAATATTATAATCCTCAGGATTAGGTAAATGATAGATAAAACAAGATAAATTTCTTTTAGCAGCTATAGAAGAATCAAGCTGTCTAACACTACCAGCTGCTGCATTACGAGGATTAGCAAAACTCCCACCTTCTTCATTTAGCTTATTGAAAGAAGCTTTACTCATATATATTTCTCCTCTAACTTCAATATCAATAGGTTTGTTTATAGTTAAAGGAATATCTTTAATCGTTCTTGCATTATGAGTTATATCTTCACCAGTTCTGCCATCTCCACGCGTTGCAGCTCTAACAAGCCTTCCTTTTTCATATAAAAGTGAAACTGAAAGTCCATCTATTTTAAGCTCAGCAACATATTTTGGATTACTTATTGTTTTTCTAATTTTTTCATCAAAGCTAACAACTTCATCCTCATTAAATATATCACCTAAAGAAAGCATAGGTTTTTCATGAGTTACTTTCTTAAATGAACTAATTACTTCAGTACCAACCCTAGATGTTGGAGAATCTTCTCTCTTTTTATCAGGATATTTTTCTTCAAGCCTTTGAAGCTCCTCCATATATCTATCATATTCCTGATCAGAAATTGTTGGATTATCATAAGCATAATAATCAATATTAGCTTTGTTTATTATCTTGATAAGCTCATCCATTCTTTCTTCTACCATAGTTATCACCAATAATATTATACCTTATCTACGCTATTTTTAAAAGGAAAAACAAAATTACTCATTATTAATTTTTTAAAATAAAACTTTATATTACAAAAAAAGAATATGATTTCATATTCTTTAATCACCATTTCTATGAAGCGCACTAAACGTAGTTGTAAAAACAACGAGACCAAGTATGATAAAACCTAGCCACATAAATGGATTACCATGATTTTTTATAACCCAAGCTTTAAATGGTTCAATCCACTCATTTAATTTATCTAATATTGATAAAGTCATATAATCACCTATACCTTTCTAATACTCTTATGACCCTTCATTATCTTTTTAATTCCATATTTATGATTAAAAGCAATTGTTAAAACGCTACCTACCGAAACAATAATACCTTCTCCATACGTATCGTGAATAACCTTATCACCAGTACTATATTCAGCATTTTCATCAATCATATCTTTTTTATTAAATTTTAAAGGTTCTTCTTCGTCTTTTTCTAAATAGTCATCACTAATCTCATCGATAAACCGGCTTGGAAGATTAGAATTAGTATTTCCATAAAGCATTCTTCTTTTCGCATTTACTAGTGTCAAAGTCTTTTTAGCTCTTGTTACCGCAACATAACAAAGCCTTCTTTCCTCTTCAATTTCATCAGGACTATCCATTGAATTAACATGTGGAAATAACCCTTCCTCTAGCCCAATTAAAAACACATGATCAAACTCTAACCCCTTAGCAGAATGTATTGTCATTAATGTGACAACGTCAGTATTATTTTTATGTTCTTCAATATCTGAAACTAAAGCTATTTCAAGCAAAAACTCTTCCAAAGAAATAACCCCATTATTTTCTTCAAAATTTTTAGTAATTGATTTAAATTCTTCCAAATTTTCAAGTCTTATTTCTGAATCAATAGTTTTTATACTTTCAAGTTCTTTTTTCATTCCTGACTTATCTAAAACTAAATCAACAAGCTCTGTTAAAGATAAATTTTCACTTTCCTTTTTAATATCCTCAATAATATTTTTAAACAAAAGCTCTTTACCAGAATCAATGGCTTCATAAATAGAAGTTCCATTATTTACAGCCTTTAAACTTAAGTTTTCTATTGTCTTAGGGCCAATTTGTCTTTTAGGAACATTTATAACTCTCATTAAGCTAACATCATCATTAGAATTATAAATTAATTTTAAATAACTGATTAAATCTTTTATTTCTTTTCTGTTATAAAAGTAAAAACTGCCAACAACTTTATAAGGAATATTCTCTTTTAAAAGTGCTTCTTCCATATTACGTGATTGTGCATTTGTTCTATATAATACAGCAATATCCTCTTTATTAACTCCGCTTATAATTAACTTTTTAATCTCATTCATAACAAAATAAGCTTCATCTTGCTCGTCATAAGCTCTGTGATAACGAATTTTAGGTCCCTCCACATTTTTAGTCCATAAGTTTTTATCTTTTCTTTGCTTATTATTTTTAATAATATCATTAGCTACATTTAAAATATTACCAGTTGATCTATAGTTTTCTTCAAGCAAAATTACTTTAGCTGAAGGATAATCTTTTTCAAAATTTAAAATATTTCTATAATTTGCTCCTCTAAATCCATAAATAGATTGATCCAAATCACCAACAACACATATATTTAAATATTTAGAACCTATCTCCTTAATTAACCTATACTGAGCCTCATTAGTGTCTTGATACTCATCTACAAGTATATATTTAAACCTTTCTTGATACTTTTCCAAAACATCAGGGTTTTCCCTAAATAATTTAAGCGGTAATAACAGTAGATCATCAAAATCTAATGAATTATTCTTCTTGAGTCTTTGTTCATATTTTTCAAAAACAGAAAGAACAATTTCCTCATATTCGCTATTCGCAAATCTACTATAGTATTTAGAATCCATAAGTTCATTTTTCGCGCCGCTTATTTTATTCCTAATCGCCCTTGGACTATAAACTTTAGGATCCAAATTCATATCCTTAAGTATCTTTTTAATAATTGTAAGTGAATCATCACTATCAAGTATTGTAAAGTTTTTTTCAAATCCAAGCTTTTGATAGTTTTCCCTAACTAAAAGCAATCCCAAAGAATGGAAAGTAGAAATTTGTATTTTATATGCATCAGGTCCAAGCATATTAATAACTCTTTCTTTCATTTCCTTAGCTGCTTTATTAGTAAAAGTTATTGCGAGCAAATTATAAGGATTAATTCCTTCTTCATTTACTAAATATGCTACCTTGGTTGTTAATACCCTCGTTTTACCACTTCCCGCACCAGCTAATATTAAAAGTGGACCACCAGAATATTTAACAGCTTCCAATTGTTTGTCATTTAAACCATCGAGTTCCATCATACCACCTTATATTAATTATAACATATCTTAAATAAAATTAAAGAAAAAAAGGAAATAATAAAATATTACAGTATATTTATAAATGAGGAGGTGATTAAAATAGTTGGACATGTCTTACAAAATATGAGTGAAGTTATTAGTAATGAATACGATTCTAGTCATCAAGCTTTAGACATTGTAAGTAGTGATCATACTGAAACAGATATAATAGCTCTAGAAAATGGCATAGTTGAAACCGTTGTCAAAAATATTAAAGAAACTAATCATAATACCAAAGGAAATGCAACATATGGTAATTATGTTAAAATAAAACAGACAAACGGCAAAACAGCCTTATATGCTCATATGAAATACGGCAGTATTAATGTTAATATTGGTGACTTTGTTGAAAAAGGAACAATCATAGGAACCATGGGAGAAACAGGAAATGCTTATGGTAAACACTTACATCTAGAAATAAAAAACGAGCAAGGTATAAAAGAAAATCCTTTAATATCCTTAAATGAACCTATAGAAAATAAAGCAGAAGAAAATACTGAAGAAAATAATATTGAAGAAACTATTAAAGAAACAGAAATAAAGGAAAAAGCTGAAGAAACTAATATAGAAGAAGATATTAAAGATATTCAAATAACAAAAGAACCTACAAAAAAAACAAAAATATCTAAAATAACAGAAAATATACATAAACAAGAAGAAACATTAATAAATTCAACTTATCAAAATGGTTCAATAGTTGATGCTTTAAAAGAAATAAATATTGATAGTTCATACCAATACCGAAAAAAACTCGCTCTAGCAAATGGTATAACAAATTATCATGGCACCTATGATCAAAATGTTAAACTTTTAAAACTTTTAAAAGATGGAAACTTAAAAAAGGCTTAATGCCTTTTTTTACGTCTTTTAGGAATTATATTAGATTTACCATCACAAACAATATAACTTTGAGTAGCATCCACAATACCATCATCAAGAATTAAATTATTATTCACTTCGATATTAAAACCTTTTAATTCTTTAGACAAATTATTTAAAGTATCAGTTTGTAAGTTACTTAAATTACTAGGTAAATATAAAAGTCCTTGTTTACCTATTTTATTATTAGAAATATTTAAGAAAACTACATTTCCCAAATATTCAGTTAAAAAGAAAGCCGGATAAACAGGCAAATAATATCCATCATTAAGAATTCCAAAAATAGAATCAGCTCCATATTTTTTTAAACCATACTCAATCATTAACTCACTATGTGAAATGTCTTCATTAACATCACCTAATAAATTTAAATGCCCATCAGTAAGATTATTTTCCCTATCATCTGAATTTATTATTACAAGTTTATAATCTTTTATATACATATTATCATCTCTTTCTTATATTTTACCACAATTACATAAAAAAATAGTATTATAAATACTATTTTAACTATTTTGGGTTGCAACAATTTTAACTTTAACTTCTATTTCATTTTCAAGAGGATAAGTGTTTTGAAAATCATATGATTTTTTACCCCAAAAAGTATCCAAATCATCATCCCCAGATTCATAAGGCCAAACTATATGCATCTCAAAATTAGTACTATCTGTAATACCTATTGTTGGACTACCAACAACAAATGTTACCTTAAATGGATAATTATTTGCAAGTATGCTTTCCATTTGACTAGATGTATATGTTTCATTTGTATATACTTCATCAAATACTTTTACATAAGTAAGCTCATACGTTATATTAGCAGCCATCTCTCCAGAATTTCTAATCTCTATAGCATCCATATAATTGCTCATTCCTGGATAAATAGAATCAACACTAAAAACAACATTATTTTCCAAAGTAGTACCTGCTTGAGCAAAAGTTATTTTCCAAGATTTAACTCCAACATTAATCGATGTTGAAATTTTATTACTGTAAATAAACCATGCAAAAGCATTCCCTATAAGAGTAAGTATCAAAAAGAATATAGTTCTTCTTCTAAGACCTTTTTTAATTTTTTTATAATTACTCTGCTTGGTCATTTTTAAGTTTTTCCTCTTTCGACTTAATAAAATCAAGAATTTCTAAAAATATTAATAATACAATTGGAACAAAGACAAGGAAATAAAAACCATAACTATTATTAAGAACTCTACTTAATAAACTAAGTAAAACTGTTTTATATTTAACAACCCCATAAACCTGAGACTGCCTAACAATAGGATCCTTGTCCGGATTATTTATACCCTTAGTTGTATAACTATAACCATTATTATTATAATTTATATCTATAACCCTGTGAGTAATAATCTTATCTTTATAATCAGCCACTTCACCCATATAAACAAGATCATCGCCAACTTTTATCTTATCATAGTCTTTACTTCCAACAATAATAACATCACCAATTTTATACTCAGGAAGCATACTGCCAGTAGCAATTGTAAAAATCCTATAATTATTAATAGTAACCTTATTATCAAAAACTCTTTGCATAACAATAACTATAACTATCATAATTGCCACTATCCATATAATAGCTTTAAAAATACCCATCAATATTTTTACAAATTTACTATTTAATATCTTTTTCATCTTTTTTTCACCTTCAAATCATGATCTTTTGCCATGTATAATTCAATCGCTTCCTTGTATTTCCTAGCTATCGCACTAGTGTCAACAACTTTCTTATATTTAACTTTTACATATTCGTCACCTATAAGCTTCATAACATCTTCAACAGATAATTGATCGCTTATACTAAGTAATTGATTAACAGTATTAGCTGCTACTCTATTTTGAAGTTCTTCCTTAGGTTCTTCTTCCTCACCATCAGCAGACTTCATAATTAAATAATCAAGCATAAATGAATCATTCATCATTTGTTTTAAAGCCCCATTATCTTCATAGCCATCATTTTTGTTTTCATTTTTACTGCTAGCTTCCATATGCGTTTGCATATAATTCCAAAGCTCCAAGGCATACTGGAAATTAACATTTTTAAGTATTAAATTAGTTTTTTTAATTGGTGAAACAACTGGCGCAACATGAAGTTTAGCAATATCCCTATATACTCCAGTACTACACAAATCCGTAATTTTTTCCTCTAACTTTTTAATTCGGTCAGAAATATCCGTACCCTTAGAATTTTTATCATCCAAGTCACTTTTAATTTGTAAAGCTATTTCTACTTTCTCTTTATCGACATTAGCAGTTCCTCTATATTCTAAAGACCTATGTTCTTTTTTAAAAGTACCACTTATTGTCTCAGTTTTTTTCCTCTCGATATACATTTTCATATTATTAATAAGTGTAAAAATAAACCTGTTTTCATAAGTATTAAAGCTTTCTTCCTTATTAATATTTAAAATTTTAGATGGTTTAACCTCATTAGTTTCAGGATCATACTTTTGAATTAAATTAGTATTTCTAGATAAATGCTTTATACTATCAACAGTAATCCTTCTCGCAAGCTCTATTTTAACAATCTCTTCTTCATTTACAATAAACCTATTTGGATTTCTAAGAATATTATCAATATATCTTACTGTTTCTTCCATTTTTGTGAGCCATTCATCATCGTATACTCCACTATTCATCTTCCTCGAAACATTTAATGTTGATTTTACAGAAGAACTAAAGGAACTTCTTTCTTTATCACCCATATTATTATAAAGATTAATAATACTATTCATCTACACCACATCCATTATGTTAATTTCTTAAGTCTTAATAAATACTCTTCGCATTCTTTCATAGCCCCTTTTCCAAAGGTTGTATCCAGAAATTCAATAAATCCGTCGATTTCATCTCTTATATAAGAAATATTTAATTGTTCAAATTTTCTAAGAATCTTTCTAGCTATAAAATAATCAACCCCATCTACTTCGGTACCACCACAAGCCACATATACAGGTACAAACTTACGCATATGTGCAACAATACGGTTACCAAAAGCAATACGGAAATGTTTAATAACATAGTTGTCCATTTCTTCTATCTTATTAAGCATATCTTGACTAACTTGATTTTCACTCATCGCATCCATAAACATCTTGTTTAAATATGAATAATTTATATCCTGAGCTGGAGTATCAATAGGTTCAAATACTTCACCCTTATCATTAATATCTATTGGCATCGCACGGTCGTATACTTTATCAGTAACCATGAATGTTGAGTCATCGTTATTGATAGTTCCAATATACCAAACATTAGGACTTATTTTAAGCTTACCATCATTTAACTTAACCGGATCGTTCGCCCAACCACTAGATACAAGTTCAACAAGCCATTCATCCTGATTTGGCATTTCCAAAATAGAAAGCATTTCCGCAAAATAATACTCAACCCTCGCGATGTTCATTTCGTCCAAAATTACAGTAAATATATCGTCGGTATACCCAGCTTCATATATGGTTTTCAAAACATCAGTTTCATTAAACTTCTTTGTAAATTCATTGAAATATCCAAATAATTCTGTACGGTCACGCCAAGATGGCTGTACTGAAGCCACACAAGAATCATGTTTCAAAAATTTTCCCCAAGCATAAGCAAGCGAAGTTTTACCAGTACCAGAAATACCTTGCAAAATAATCAGTTTAGTTGAAGCAAGCGCTGCAATAAATATACGAATCATTTCACTTTTATAATATAATCTTAACTGACTTGCTGCAAAGTTTCTAAATAACTCCACAAGTTCTTGAAGCGTAAATGTATTGTTATAGTTTTTAATAACATAGTTAGCAAACTCTTTATCAATATTATTAAGTTTAGCAAATCTTTTATCATCATCATCTTCATCTACAGTCTCAGCAGCAGCCGAATCGTTTTCTTTTTTTACCTCTAAAGTATCAGACTCTTCTGGTCTTAATCCCAAATGAGACACCTTCATTGCTAAAATATCTTCTTTTTCCTTAACTAGCGCTGAAACCTCATTATTTAAATCAGCAACCTCATCAAGTAGTTCCTCCTGTTCAACAAGTGTTTTTCTAAAACGAATATATTTTTTTACAAGTAAAACTACTAAGAAAATAATACCTGCAACTACTAAAAGCATAAGTATTATAGCAATCACTATAAATACCCACTCGGCACCATTAAAATCATCTTTATAAAAATTTAATATTTTAAGATAACTTCTAAAATCAAATATCTGCATAACCGCATCAGCAATAGCCGTTGCAATAGTTAAAAAGCCACCAAAAAATTGACCCAAAAACTCATATAAAAATCTTAAAAATGTATCCATGATTCACCTTCTAACTATTAGGTATAAATAAAATATTATAACTATCTTTAGCCTGATCATAAATTAGATTATCATCAGTTATTATAAATGTAAATAACCTAAGAAGCTTTATATTTTCTTCATTAAAAACAAAAGTCTTGTCTATTTTTAATGCCACTTTAAACCCACTTCGTGTAAGTTCATACACTTTATCTTTGTTTGACAAAAAATCATCGTAACCAAGCTTTAAAACTATTTTTTCTTTAATAATATCATTATCGATATATTTTAATAATCGTTGATTTTTTTTGGGTTTACCAGTAATTGAAAATGCATAATCAACAATATAAGTTTTTGCAAAATTACCCTTTATAATATCTTGAAGAGCTCTAACCGCAACCAAAGGATAAGAAACAAAAAGCTTTTGCTCACTTATACTTTTACTATTAAAAACCTTGTTAATTGCATAATCACTATATAATTTAGAAAATTTCAAATTATGGTCAAGAACACAATAAAATATATCTTCTTTAACCTTTAAATAATTCATTGTAAAATTCTTATCATTAAAACTTTCTAAAAACTCTTTCTTTGAAGTTAAATCCTTTTCTAGCATATTATAAAATTTAGCCTCAAAATTACTATCTATAAGCTTAAGTAAAGTAAGCCTAACCCGTTTAATTTCACTTATAACCTCACGTACAGAATCACACTCAACTACTCCGTCAAAAGCAAAAACATATTTAAACATTTGAAACATATACTTAGCTTTTTCCTTAAATTTAACATCATCCTTAACCTTCTGTAATGATTTTTTCAAATAATAAACAATATTTTCCTCAAAACGGTCATATACTTTTGGATATAAATTATAATATCTCGTATTAATATAAGCATTTATTAAATCATCATATATATCTTGGTCAAAATAATGCTCTAAAATCAATTCTAAATATCTCTTTATTGCCGCTTGTGAATAAGAAATATATTCAGTTGCAATATCATAATTCATATAATCAGCTCCTAATAACTATAAGTAACCGTAAGTACATCTGTATTACTATAGTCTACACTTTTATTTGTTTTATAAAATTTAATAACACTACTGACACTAGAATCCATATCAAATGTGAACTTTTTAACATAATCATATGTATCAATAACTTGTGTTTCAATATTATAAGCTTTCATAAAATCAGAAGAAGTATTGTCAACTTTAACCACATTCGGATTAAAACTAACAGTAATAATAGCTGAGGCGCATTTTCTTTTATCAGAATCACCTAAAGAATCATAAACACTTTTACTTATATGATTACCAGCCACATATTCTCCAAAAGCTTCTTTAACAACATATGAATCTAAAGTATTAGTAACCTTTAAATTTAAATAAGGTCTTCCAGAACTATCTTCAATCTCATGACCTAATCCATACTTACCAACAATTAATGTAAATGAAGCCGACAAAGTCTTGACATATGGAGAAGATGATTCCGCATAAACTTTCATCGTAACTCTATCATTATCATTAAAAATCGCATCCGGAGTCATTGTAAAAACAAAACTATCTGTATTTGAATTGCTAGATATTGTTCCACTTGTTTTACTTAAAGAACATATGACATTATCTGGGCAAGCATACCTAGCCGTGTATTCAATATCGCTATTACTTTTTAATATATCATTTTTAAAACTATTAACATTTATGACAATACTATAAGGATCTACACCATTCCAATAATTTAAAGAATAAGTCGCTTCCGGACTTTTAAGCTTATCACTTTCAAAATAAAAATTTTTAGTTAAAAAATATAAATCTAAAACTTTTAAATAAACATATCTTCCAAAGCTAACAGTAAGAGTAAGACAAACTAAACTTACAAAAACAATTAATATATATTTTCTAACATTTGAAAGCCTTTTTACTTTAATTTTTCTTCTTATCATGTTTATACTTCTTTAATAAAAATATAAAATAAATAACTATTGGAATTATAACAAAAAATAAATAACCTAGTTTACTAGTAAAAAGTGAATATAAATAGCCAAGAAAAGGTAACCTAATACAATTTTTTGAACTACCAATAACATAACTACTTGAAACAAACTCATTATCACGAATAACATAAGTTGTTTCACTATTATTAGTATCTATAACTTTAACAACCTTTTCACAGTTTAGAAAATTTTTAGTATTAGACGTATCATAAAATAAAATTTCATCACCGGCTACTATATCTTGAACTTTAGATACAATAAGTAAATCCCCTTTTTTATACTCTGAAATATTATCCTGAATATCAGCTATAGTTTTTTTGCCAATAACACTATCTGAAAATCTATTAAATGTAAATAATAAAGCAGTTATTAAAACAACAAAAATCAAATAAAAACTAAGCAACACACACTTAACTATTCTCATCTAGTATCACCATTATAATTGTATCATAAAATTAAATCAATTTAAAGTAGTACAAATAAAAAGAGATGTAAATTATTCCATCTCTTAATCTGGTACTATACTAAATTGTAAATAAAAGCTAATTTCACCACCAGATGCATTGTTTTCACAGTCAACGTCTTGACCTTCAACCCACATATATATACGCATTTTAGTAACGCCTGACTGTAAGCCACTCTCGGCAGTTAAAGCTTGACTGGCATCAAACCCTTCGATAGTTTTAATATCAGGATCTACATCTGTAAAATATGAACTATTTAATGCTTGCGTTGCTTGTTCACGTTTAATTCCTAAAGTATCAGCAAACTCAGCTTTAACCCCAGAATATGGAACCCAAGCATTACCAGAACCCTCAGCTAAAGTAGTTATACCATATGGACTAACTGCATTAGCAACACCATCTGCAGTATGAACATCATAGTTTGGTTCCCAAATTTTAACAGTTGACGAAGCGCCATCATTTAATGCTCTAATATTAGCAACAGTATCAGATGTTGTAGTATGACCTAAAGTAATAAAAGCTATTCTAGTCGCATTTTTAATACCACTATCACTATTCCTAAATACTACCTTTGAATTAGGAGTCAAATATAAAGTCTCATTATTTTCGTTTTTAAGGAAAATATCAAAAGCAATAAACTTACCAGAAGAAGTTGTATTAGTTTCGATAGACTGTTCAGAACTTAAAACGAAGTCACCAGTCGTTTCATTAGCAACAACTTGCCCTAAAAACATTTTCATTTTTCCGCCAGAATCCATTTCACCAATTGTTGAAACTGGTTCAAGTGTTGTTGGAACTTGGTTAACAGCTGCTGTATAAGTTGATGAAGCACCAGTTATATCAGAATTTATCAAAACTGACTTCCAGTTACTACCATCTGCAGATATTTGAATACCACTAGATGTAGATACATTAACATCAATTGGACTAATTGTAACTCTTTGGTTAGCCGTAAACCATGCATAAGATGCTGTACCTAAAAATACACCAGTAGTAAGCAATAACAAAAGAGTTAATAATAATCTTCTTTGTTTTCTATTATTAGTTTTTTGGTTAGACATAAAACCCTCCTACTTTCTAACATCATTCTATCATAATTTATCACAAACAACAATAGTTTTATTTAATTTTACACCTGTTTTACATCAACAGTAACTTCTATAGTTTCAATCAAATCCTGATAGGCAGCATTATTATATGTCGATGGAAAATTTATTACCAAAGTATAACTATCCGTCTTTTGAACATCATGGACAAAACTACCAACCTGCGGACTATATTTAAAAAAATACATTCCATTATTATCTTGAATAATTTCCCTAGTACCTATTACATCAGTGTCTCCACCATTAGCATATAGTTTATATGTAACTGGTATATTAGTAGTTGTAACCACCTGCATAGTATAATCCATATCTACTTCGCTTGTTTTCCCATCCTTAAAATTAGAAACATCAATACTATAGCTATAATTTTGTCCGTTAGGGGCAACTTCGCCTATTTTAATTTCCTCTGTTTGTGGTACAGGATCTATCACATAAAAAGCAATTTTATTAGATACCGTTCCTCCGGCATCACTATGAAAAATAGAAAATACAGTTCTTACCAAAAACAAAGAAATTAAAAAGCCAAAAACAGAAAGAGTAATCCCATTAAACATTTTAAATCTTTGCCTATTTAACATTTTTTCCACCTTTTTTAAACTCAATTCCTGAATAATAAATGCCAAAATCATCGTTTTTAGTAAGTATCTTTTTACCAGTATAAGAAAAAGCTAAAGAAAACATAAACAAAGTAAAACAAACCAGAAAAATAATTTTAGGCGTTGTAAAAACTTTAAACCATACACCCATATTAGGAAGCACTTTTATAACTTTTCCAACAACCTGCTCAGTGCTTATTTGTTTATCGTTTTCATTATTCGCATCACCCTTAGTAATAAAGCCGTGCCCCGTTTTTGAAATAACCCTATGGGTGACTAATATATTACCATCTTCAAACGTAATCACATCATCAACATCAACGTTTTTAGTGATTTTAACAAGAATTAAATCATTCGTCGTTATTGTTGGAGCCATACTATTACTGCCTATTTGAAATACAGTATATGAAAATATACTAGCATAGTTTTTAGAAAGAATATTTAAAGAGATAAATAAATATACACAAATAGCCAAAATAATAAAAAGTAATGTTGACATAACCCTATTTACTATTTTAATAAAACCATATAAATAATCTCTTTTCATATTCATCACCACCTATGCTATATACTGACTAAATGAAATATTAACTGGAATTTCAAAATAACCATCAGAAGCGCCAAGCTCTGAATCACTTTCATTATTAACATCATTATTTACCCAGCTAAAAGTAACCTTTATTGTATCCTTTTTACCATCATATATTTCATTTAAGGTAAAAACACGACTATAAACTCCATTAAAAACCGTAAGATTTGTATCATCAATTCCCTCAATACTATCGATTTGAATCTGACTATAAGCGGACCCGCTTAAATCAATAGAAATCTGGTACTCAAAAGAAACCTCTGTATCAGTAGGATCAATTTCTAATAGAAAAGACCCCGTCACACCAGGAGCAAATCTACCAGTACTCACACCCGTATTATTGGTGTAAGTTACATTATCAACATAAAAAGTATTATTAGTTCCATTTAAATTATAATCATTTACATATATGTGCCACTTTGCAATATTGACATCAGCATCTTCATTAAATACCGTTTCAAAAACGCCAAAACTTTTTGATATCTGTACAATAGTTAAAATACATAATAATAAACCTGTAATAGTTAAAACTTTTTTCATATTATAAATATTCTATATCATCATTGGAAGTATTTTGTCCAGCTTCAGTACTAGCTGCAGCCTCTAACTTTTCTTCTATAGGTTTTGTTTCTGAAACACTTGGCGCGTCCATAGAAGTGACTAATGTTTCTTTTAAAGGTTCAGCATTTAAAACATCTTGCCCTTTTACCTCAGTTTCCACGCTTACTTCTTGTTCTTTTACTTCTGTAGGTTTAACATCAGAAACATTAGAAACTTCTTCAGTAGGCTTAACCTCTGAAACATTAGAATCATTTACTTCTATAGGCTTAACTATTGTAGCCTCTTGCTTATCACTTGATTTTTCTTCATTATTAGGTGCCTTAAGCTCTTTAACAACTCTATAAATAGCATAGAAGAAAAGCAATAATGCCGGTAAAATAACTAATACTAAAAATCCATATTGTGATTCAAAAACATACAATATCTTTCCAACATTATGATAAATAGTAGCCGTTTCAGTTTTACCTATAACAGTTTCACTAGAAATTATAAGACTGTTATTAATAGTAAAGGTAGTCTCAGTATCAGTTATTTTTTCACTTTTAGTAACAGTTCCACTATTAACCTTAGCTACTCCATTAGTAACTGTATAAAAGAAAATTACATCCCCACTTACTATTTCATCATTTGGATTTCTAACAAAAACTGCTAAATCCCCATCTTTATACATATCGCTCTTATCATCAATAATGATAAAAGTTTTATCACCCATCTGTGTAACCTTATACTGGTTATAACAAAGTAAACATACAGTTGCAAAAATGATAACTGCTAAATATAATACTCCTATAATTCCTAAAATAAATTTTAAAACTTTTTTCATTTGAACACACTCCTCTACTTTAATTCTATCACAAAACATCAAAATTACATATACTTAATTTAAATCAATTGCTTTTATCATTTTTGCGTCTTGTAATTTTTTAACTGATATACCAAGTACCTTAATTTCATTATTAATGACAATTTTTTCTAAATTCGAAATTAAATCATCAAGTGAATTTTCATCTATTAAAGATTCATCTATATTAATATTTGCCATTTTATAATTAGTTATTATAATATCTGAAAGCTCCCTATTTTCTAAAAGGGTCATATTGTTAATTAATGTATTACTGGGATCCATTGTAAATTCAAATAATTCCTCTATTCGCTTATCGATTTCATCATAACTAATTTCCTCTTCTTTTTCTTTAAAGTAATCGGCCAAAATCTTATAATATTGACAAGCCAGCAATAATACCTTAAAAATTGTTGAATTGTCTCTAATATGATTTTTAACCGCAACTTTAAACATATTAGAATCAATTTCATCATAAAGAGCTTTTATTTCGGCTATTTTAGCATTTATCTCAGGTTCCATCTTATCAACACTTGTCTTAGAAACTTTACTAAGACTTTTTTTGCTGAGCTTAAATAATTTGCTCTCTAAATCTGAAATTTTTTTAATAGCTTTTTTCATATAATCTTTCTCTAAAGTGTCATTATATAGTGCTTTAGCTTTATCAATTAAATCTTTATATTTTAAATAATTTTTGTATTCCTTAAGAGAATTAAGCAGTTGCTTTATAAGATCAATTTTACTATCATCATAATCATTATTTTTAAATAAACTAGAAGTGATTGCGGCTATTTTTTCATCAGTATATTCTTCTATATCTAATTTTTGATTATAAAAATCTAAAACCAAATTATTCTTGCTGACAAAATTATCACTTTTCACCCTCAAATAATTATAATCATCTAAAATTGTTGTTTCGGCATTCCTAAATCGTTCTTTAACCTGTCTATTCACATTCTCAATATACTTCTCAGCTCTAGAACTATTTTTCAAATATAAATATCTAAAATTAAATTCTACTTGCTCAATTATATTTGGACACTGCCAGTAAATACTATCAAATTTATTCTTAATTTTTTCATTAGTAAGGCCCTCCTCAAAAAACATTGACATATAGTCATTAACAAATTTGGTATAATTAAAATCATTTTTTGTAAGAGCCATATTTGCCGCTTTAAAAATATTAATTGCTTTAATAATTTTTAGATTGTTATTAATAAGTTCATCATCATCATAATTAGCAAGCTGATAAATTATTTTGTCTAAATCAAGTTTTTCATAAGCCGTACTTAAAGTGTTAGTGTAAGAAAGTGCTTTTAACAAATTTTTAAGTGTTACTTCATTACTCGCCACTTCTTGATATTCAAGGTTTTCAAAAGGCTCTAATCTTCTTTTAAGCTCGCCTTTCACATCATCAAGTTTCTTTTGGTAATTAGCTATTTCTAAAGAAATTTCTTTTAAATAACGTTCCTTGTTTTTCTTATTATTAACAGGAAGCCCATTTAAAACTTCTTCACTAAGCTCAATTTCTTTTTCTAATTTTTCAAGCATCTTCAGCACCCTCTTCGCTATCCACACTTTCCTCTAACTCATCGCTAACTTCATCAGGTTCACTAACATCCAAGTTTTTTTCGACTTCTGCTTTCTTACTATCAAGCTGTTTTAAATATTCAGCTACTTTTTTATAATAATCAATTAATTCCTTTGTGAAAGTATTTTCCATGCTTTGCCTCCTATTTAACTATAATATACTGTGAACAATCACCTATATATACATTTCCATCATATAAACTAAATACAAATTTATAAGTACCACTAACAAGAAGTGTTTTTAAATAAAGTGCTTTATTCATACCATCAACAGGTGTATCAATAAACATATATTCAGTTTCATTTACTAAATCTAAATTGTTACTTACATAATCAGCCAAATCAACTTTACTATATGTATAAGCGTAAACCTCATCATAATCCCTGCGGTATAATTGAACATGAATATTAGGATTCGTAAAAGTAGATGAATACTCAAGTGTAAAGTTTAGAATATTGTTTTTATTAAGTGTATATCCCATTTCCTTATCTATCATCATTTCCTCATCGGTAAGTTTAACTTTAAGGCCATACGTACTATTAATAACTTTAAATGGAATATTTAAAGTGTCCTGCGAAGTATGACCATAATAAATACCATCAGGAGAAGTAAAAGACTCAAGTTTAAGGACATAATCGCCACTAGTTAAATTTACATTACTTGTATCAATTTTTATTCTTTTAAATATATTAGCAACCTTATCAGCAAGTGCTATTCTAACACTACCATCCATTCTAGGATAATACCTAGTTCCATCAACTTCATAAGATATACCAAGCAAACTACTATTATTAAGCTGATTGCCCTCAGAATCATAAATAGTAATTTTAACACCAGGTTTTTTATCGAAATGACTCGTATCAACAATAGGCAAAGTGTCAGCAATAGGCTGCGTAAAATTACCAGTTAGATTTAATGTAACAGTATCACCTATGTAAACCGGATTACTGCTAAGCGTTCCATCTATATCTATAATCGCATCTGAATTATCATATATATTATAAGTAAGGTCTTCTCTTTGAATTCCCAAAACACTAATTAAAGTATTATTTGCCCCATCACGAAGCTCCATAAATAATGTATTTGAAAGCTTATTGCCTTCAATTTCAGTATCTTCAAAATTAACCATAAATATAAATTCTTCTTCAATCTTTTGTCCAGAACTATCATAATATTTAGAAATATTATCAGACTCATTATATATATTAGTCGAACTAGTAGATCCCATCTTTACAAACTTAGATAAATCATAAGAACACTCACCATATTGATTAAACTCAGCCGTCGCATTAGTAACTGACGCATTATCTACAACATAATAATAAGTTTCATTATCAATTAAATCAAGCATCGTTATTTTTGTATTTAAAGGAAATACAAAATTTGAAAGTAATGAATGATGATAACCTGTTCGGTAATAAGAATTATCTGAAGTCATATAAAGAGAATAATAAGCACTAAACATCGATTTTGAATTTATATTAGTTGGACTAGATGCAAACATATTAAATTTCTCACCAGTAGTCATCGCACCTTCATAATAAGTATTATTAAATAATGCTGATGTAAGCTTTACATTAATATTGACACGATTGACTTTATCATTAAGTTCATCAACCGGAGTAACTGTCTGCATCGAAATAACAACAGTTCCAATTTCTCTTGATAATGTAATGTTTTTAGAATGATATAAATAGAAAAGTAAACTTGGAACAGCTGAAGAGTTTTCAGACGTATAGCTTCTAGTTCCAGAAATTGGTTCATCAGGATCTGTCATAAAAGATGTTGAACCAGAATTAATAAAACCAGTATTAGCTGTTTCCAATTTAAGCCCCATTTTAGTGTCAGCTGTGCCTTCATTATTAATTCTTGGGATTTCACTTTCGGGCACAAGTTCAAACCCTTCTTCCAAATCATCATAGTTAAAGCCTAAAATTTCAAAAGTAGTATTTGGATCATTTGAAAGATCAAGTGGAAGTTCATAAGTACCTAATGTTGCATACTTAGATGCAGCTAACGTCAAATCATAAGTTGCAACTTTCTCACCGATAGACCATCTATAAAATGGGCCCTCAGGAGGAGTAGGTTCTATATAAGCGGTTTTTATATGTCCTTCGTTATCTTTATCAGCAAAATTACTATAAAAACCATCAACCTTTATATCATGATTACTGTGATGCTCTCCTACAACATAACTACCCAAAGTAAAAGCATACAAAGCTCCAGATGCAGCATCACCATTACCATAAGCATTATCATATAAAGCTGTTATAATCTTACCATTACTGCCAATTTTATACATTCCAAAAAATGTCATTCCGCTAACTTTACCATAAGCCGTTGCTCCTTCATTTGTTGCGATGTTTAGATTTTTTCCCTCAAACATATAAACTCGGTTATTAACGTTTCTAGTAGTATTTCCAGAATCAGTTATCGTTACCTTTGCCTTTTCTGAAGTTGTCCCTGTTATCTTTTGACTATAAAACGATTCTAATAAGTTAACACCAACATCCAAAAATAAAGTACTATCATTAGCTAAAACAAGCTTTTTAACACGGCTTATTGAAAATTCAACATCAGAAAATTCATTGGTTCTATCGGTTGTACCAGATAATTTAATCGCTGAATTTTTAATAGTAAGCTCATCCGTTCTTTGAATAGAAACATTTTCTTTATAATCATCGAAAGTACCATAATTAGATATATTTATCACACTTGTTCCAGAAGTAGATGAAGCATTACCACTACCAAATATAGACCCATCTATATTAAAACTATTATATCCAGCGCCATCTATATTGACCTCAATAGCTTTAGTAACACCAATAAAGTTAAAGTCATATGTTGATGAACCACTAGCATTAGCTTCACCACCGCCGAAGACAGTGCCATCAATTTGAATATTAGATTGCGTAATACCACTAGCCGAATATCCTACATTAACTATAGCAGTACCATATAAAACTGCTGTATTAGCACCACCATACACATTACCATGAATAGTAGCCCCAGCAACATTGACATGGCTTATAGATGAATTACTACTTTCAGTACCAGTGTTGGCCGCATTTCCACCACCAAATAAATGCTCATTAATAACTGAACCATTATGAACAGTAATATCGGTATTTCCATAAACAATTGCCGTAACACCATTACCCCCAGCATACGCACTACCATTTATAGTAGAACCAGAAATTGTAACAGTAGAATTACCTAAAACTTCACCTAAATTACCGCCACCAAATATATCACCAGCTATGGTTGAAGAAGCAAAATTAACAATTGTATTGTAATTTACATTAGCATTATTTCCACCGCCAAAGAAATTACCTGTAACATTAACGTCATTTACATTTACATTTGTATAATCTGTCTCCGCATTATTTCCTCCGCCATATATATTAGTGTATGTTCCGCCAGTCATATTAATAGCCGTACTTACTGTTTTTCCACCATCATTATTTCCACCATAAACTGAAGTTACAGTCAAATTTGTCGCATTATTTGTTCTAATATTACTTTGATCAACAGTTCCTTTAGAGTTACTTCCTCCATATACATCAGTTGCCCTACCACTTAACAGATTAACATTTGTTGTTCCTACTCCGGCACTGTTTCCACCACCGAATAAAGAACTTACCGTAGCGCCCCTTAAATTAATGTTTGAAACTGAAGTTTGGGCTTTATTTCCCCCACCGTAAGCTGCAGTAATAGTTCCAGCATTCAAATTAACATTAGAAGTAAGTGTAGTTCCACCATCATTATTTCCACCATAAACATTTGGAACATTAGAATTAATATTTACTAGTGACTCCTGTACCGTACCATTTTGATTAGAACCACCATATATTGAACCATTTATAGTTCCAGAAGTTAAAGTTACATTAGTTTTGGTAGTTACATTAGCATTTTCACCACCACCAAAAACATTATTTGCAGTTCCTCCAGTAACATTTACGTTAGTTGTTCCGGTATCAGCTTCCTTGCCACCGCCATATATAATACCAGCTGTCCCACCATTCATGTTTACCTGAGTAGTTGTAACCGTTCCACCGACATTATTTCCACCATAAACATTACTAGCTGTTCCACCATTAACATCAGTTATAACAGCGCCAAGTGGTGTACCATTAGCATTATTCCCACCAAAAACATTAGAAATAGTTCCATCGTTTACTACTACATGGATATCACCAGCAACCAAAGGCTCATGAGTAGCATCACCTTTGCCGCCACCAAAGACATTGTTTAATTTTCCTTTATTAACATTAACAGTAGTTGTATATGAAGTCTTTGTATTAGTAGCCTCCGCACTATTGACAGTACCAAAAGCACTGCCTCCGTAAATATCACCCGTAACATTTAAATTTGAAGTCGTATTATTACCAACATTAACTGTAACATTACGTTCTACATAAGTGTTTTCACCATAACCTCCGCCATAAGCATCAGTAACTTTACCATTTAATATATTAACATTAGTAGAGCCATATACTACACCAGCACTGTTACTACCGCCATATATAGAGCCCTCTACTTTGCCACCATCTAAAGTAACATTAATAGTTGAAACAACTGAACCCTCTTTACCTGAACCACTGTTATTTCCTGATCCAAATACCGAGCCATTTACCGTTCCACCAATTAATTTAATATTAGTTGTACTCGTGCTAGTCGCACTATATCCAACAGTACCATAGTTACCACTACCATAAACATTTTGCTTGATAACCGCCTCATCATTAATGACAATATTAGAATTTTTAACAGAACCAATAGTATCATAAGTCTGATTACCATTACCAGCACCGAACACTGTACCAGATTTAACTCCGTACATGTCATCATCATTACTAATTAATGTATCATCACCAATAACAGCAGTGCCTCCAATATATACATAAGTATCACCAGTCAAAGTACCATCGGTACTTTCACCATCATAACCATTACTTCCTCCAATAACTCCGTAATTAACTTTACCGCCAGTTATTTGTAAAATCCTGTTACCATACGTAGTTGATGTTCCTGCTCCACCAGTAATTAAATCAACTTCGCCATCAGTCATATAAATATTTGCTGCCGTTAAACTAGCTTTGCTTTGATCCGTACTTGGCGCACCTACAATATTATATATGCGTCCACCTTCCATTTTAAAAACCCTTGGTGCATGATGTGAACCGCTATAACGAGCTCCAACATAAATACCAGTCGTAAGGTCATATTTACTAGTACCAAAATCCCCGCTCTTTACCGTTGTAGTTACCACAGGAGTTAAAGTATCATTAGATGAATGTAACTGCCCGCTCCAACTAGCAGCCGAAGAATAATATAAATCGAGTTTGTCATTGATTGAAGCTGCCCTATCATAATCATTACCATACACCATATATACTTCGCCATATAAAGTTGGATAAGTTCTTGTAGAAGTGCTAGCTCCATATGTTGCTGTGGCTGCATTATAAAAACCAGATTCAACTTCAATTTTATATTTTCGTGGTGACGCAGTAGAACCATATGTTGCCGATCTAGTAACATTCATTGCTCCCTGAACAGAATTAAAATTAACATAATTACCAGACCTTTTAATATTTCTTCCAAGTTTTACATTAAAATAATTGCCATAAAAAACACCGTCAGTATTTGTACCATTAGATGGCGCTGTATTAGAATTAGAAATATCCGTTGCGATTGTTAAATTTTCAATTCTTAAATTAGAACGCGCGATTACACTTGTTTCTGAAACATCCCATACAGGATTATAATTATGACCATTATATAATCCAGTTAACGTAAATGGCACGTTAAAAGAAGTACCCCAGCTAGAATCCATATTGCCAGTCATAACAACTATATTAGTATCTCTTGTTCCTAAATAATAATATGTTTGACCAGCTTGATAAGTCTGCGGATTGTTTGAACTATCATAATATTGAATAAGCTCATAAACTGTACATGAATTTTGACCACAATTTCCAGTTTGCAATTCACCTGCATTATCATAATAACCGGCAACTGACGTGTTTCTTCCAGTAATTGTAAGACGTCTAAAATAACCAGCCATGTTCATGTTAGAATCAAATAAATCGTCTTCTTTTGTACCTATTATCGTAGGTGATAAAGTAACTGCCTGCATTCTTCCGTTATTTAATCTATAGTAAGATGCATCAGGATCATACGTATCATTAGAATCTAGTAAATAATAAACCGTACAATCATTAGTATACGTTCCAGTATCGGGCCATCTACCAACATTTGGCGCTGCGCACTGATAAGCGTTAGTCGTTCCATGATAAGTTCCATTTCCATCATAACAATCAGTACATGTCGCATAATCAGTATTAATAGTCGGATTATACCAACTACCACTTACTGTTGTAACTGTTGTTATAGTTTCAGCTCTATAATATCCTGCTACTGAAGGGTCTTGATACAAATTAGTATCAACTGTTATTGGATGCATAGTTCCCGTCTCTAAAGAACTTAATGCATTCGCAAAAGTCGCATTTCCATTAACAACAGCTTTTTTACCCTTTGTCCATCTAGCATACATATTTATTTCGATTTTATTTGGCTTACCATTAGTAAAAGTTACCGGAACATTTACATATCTAAGATAATAAGTACTATCATAACTTATAGTCGCCCCAGCATAATCAGTAATCCATCCGTTAAACATTAAATCATCAGGATGGTATGAAAAAGGATTATCAATAAGCTCAATTGTTATCGAATTTGAAACCACCGGATAAAATTTATAATAAACAAATTTACTCTGACGTTCATTAGTAACATCAGAGACATATCCCGTATATTTATTTTCATAATCACGTCCAAAATAATTAATTGTAACTTCTACTAAATTACTATCATTATAAACATTTTTATCATCTAAAGTTGGTGTAGTCGCATTCGCACTATAAGTATAATTTTGACCTGTATAATAATAGTAATCATCCGCAAAATCATTAATATATACAGTATCCGTAGTTCTTCCTTCGGAAACAGTATTTTCATCCCCAAAAGTCCTAACCACGCCATAAGTAAATGCAAAAGAGGTGACTGAAATAATGATAGCTATAAAAACAAGTAAAGTTTTTTCTTTATTTTTAAATAGCTTTTTTATCATTACTCATCACCTCCTTTTTATGCTGGATTTGTTGTAAATTTTAAATCAAATGTTATATCACCATAAGAAGCATAATCTTCGCAGTCAACATCCTGCCCTTCTATCCACATATATATCCTAACCTTAGTAACGCTAGGTAATAAATCCAATATTTTTTGATTATTGGCCCCCGCATTAGCTGTAGCTATATCCATCGTCATACTTCTAAAAAATGATGGATACATAGCCGCATTAGCCTGCGAAACCAAAATATTATCTGTAGAAAATATATTACTAATAACACCATCATAAGGAAGAATCGCTGCTCCAGTTTGTGAAGTAGTAAGCCCATAAACTAGTCTAGCATGCTCAACCCCATGTTCTGTGTGAACATCATAATTTGGCTCCCATATAATCGCCTTACTCGCATTCTTTAAATTTTGAGATGTGTTAGGCACATCTTCAGAAGTTCCTTCAACTAGGAAAGCAATTCTAGTCGCATTTTCAATGCCAGAAGTACTATCACCAGTATATTGAACTTTAGAAGTGCCATCCAAATATAATTCCTTACTTGACTTAACCCTAAAGAAAACATCAAATGCAATAAAAACCCCATCACTTTCTTCGCCAAAACTTTCAGTTTCTATATTCCTGTTAGCTACTAATATAAAATCACTAGTTTGATCATTTGTCGCATTTCCTTCAAAAAGTTCTAACTTTCCTTCTCCAATTCCACCACCAGTAGACACAGGTGACATCTGATAAGGAATTTGATTAACACTGTTAGGATACTTTTCGCGTGCTTCCATAATATCTTGAACCGTCACAACTTGCTTCCAGTCAATCGCATTTGTACTAACCTCAAGCCCTCCATCAGCTTGTACATGTACATTTAAAGATTCGATTGAAACCATTCTGTTTGCTGAAAACCATGCGTAAGTTGTCGTAATCAAAAAGAAAGTACTGAAAAATAACGGAATCAATAATTTTCTTCTTCGTTTATTTTTTCTTTTTGGCATTTTCTATATGTTCCTCCATAATTTCCATTTTTAATTTTAATTCTCCACCAATAATCGCATCAACACACTCAGGATCATCGCCTTCTAAATAAATAACAACTGTATATTTGTCATTTTCCTTAGGCCCTAAATGTTTTCTTTCCTTAAGCATCGCGTACTGATCAGAATAAAATTTTATAGTTCCAGGCTCTTCCTTTCCTGTCAAATCACTTTCTTTCGCATAAACACTTTTTTCACCATTTTGATAAACCGCTATTCTAATAGCCTCATCGACATTTTTAATAACATCCATTATTTTGATTCGGTACCAATAATTAATCGCTTCTTCTCCGGTATTGCCAACATAAAAAGTATAAGCAATATAATTTTCCCCATTATGGCTACCGTCTTTTTCACTGTCAATATTTGCTGGAATCCACTCGCCAGAAATATTATCCATAAATTCTATTTCATTCGCATATAATTTGTTTCTATACCTAATGTCATCTTTATTTTCATATAAAACAATGCCGCTTCTTAAAGTAAAGTTAGGATCCAAAGTAACTGTAAAGCGTCCTCCTTTATAAACAATAGACAAAATAAAAAACAAAACTAAAAGAAAAACAAAAATAATTATAACTAACCTTTTAGCGATTTTAAGATTTCTTTCGCGTTTTTTTAGCTTTTTAGCGGTAACTTTTACTTCTCCTGCAGGCATATTCTCACTTTCCTATTCTTAATAAGATTTTACCATATTTTACCCTGTATTGTAAACTAAATATAAACATGTAAAATAAAAAAAGCAATTATTTTCTATTAATAAAAATAATCACTTTTTATTATTCCTTCTAAGTCCAAAATCAAAATCAGAATCATCACCAATTGCCTTCATAGAAATAGTATTAAATAAATCATCTAAATTTAAAACATCATCCTTTACAGGCTCAATGTTTTTAATATCTTTTTGATTAGGGAAAAGTTCTAAAACCTCTATTTCTGGAGATTTTTCTATAGGCTCGGCTTCTACATTTACTTCTACTTCTTTCCTTTTAGAAAAAAATTTAGAAAAAATAGATTGTTTAGGCTGATTAGATACATTTAATTTTGGCTGATTATCAAGATTAATTAATTTCTTTTTCATTTTTCTTATCTTAGTAATGAAGACAACACCAGAAATTATAACAAAAACCAAAATAGTTAAAACCGTCCACATAATATCAGCCTACCTTCTAATAATAATTTTATCACATATTTTAAAATTATTAAAATTTTTTTATATAAAATTTATTGACACAAAATTTACAAGCATTTTTTATAAAAAAACAATTTATTATTAAGCTTGTGATATAATGAAATTAATAATAAGGAGGTAATACATGACTAAAAGTAGAACCATAAAATTATTTATAGCCGTTGTTGCCTTAATTTTCTGCATTACTCAAATAAAAGAAACATACGCTAAATATCTTGAATCTAAAAATGGCGATGTTGACTTCACCATTGCATCATGGCACATTCTCTTAAACAATTCCGACATAACCGATAGCGCAACACTTTCTTCGCTTATTAACCCCGTATATGTAAACAATAATAATATTGCCTCTGGCGTAATTGCCCCTGGAAGTGAAGGGTATTTTGATCTAGAAATAAACGCCGTAAACACCCAAGTAACCTTTAATTATAATATATCAGTTACTTCTTCCGAACACAGCGATGTTGAAGATTTAGTAATTTATGGATATAAAATAGATGATGGCGCTATGATAACAACAACCAGTGGCGTAAATAACTTAACTAACACAGTTGCTCATGATGCCCTAGACAAAGTAATAAATCTTAGAATTTACTTTAAATGGTTAGAGGGCGAAGGTGAACAAATGAATAACGCCGCTGACACAGCCGCTTCCGTAGGTGGAGGAACAGGTAAAATAAACGTTAGTGCCACCTTTACACAAGTAGCAAACACTTAAAAGAAACCCAAAGGTTTCTTTTTTATTTATCAGTAATTACAGTTCCTGATGTGCCACTAATTGCTTCACTAGCTTTCTCTAAAGAACCAATAATAGCTTTCTTAGAAGGATTATCTTTAACAAAATCAAGACAAGCTTCAATTTTAGGAAGCATACTTCCTTTCGCAAACTGTCCTTCTAAAATATATTTATTAGCATCATCTGTAGTTATAGAATCTAAAGCCATTTGACCATCTTTATTAAAATTAATATAAACTTTATCAACAGCCGTTAAAATAAGTAACACATCCGCATCAAGTTCTCTAGCAAGTAATGCCGCTGATCGGTCTTTATCTATAACAGCTTCTACACCTTCTAAAAGCTTTATCCTATCTTCCTTAATAACAGGAATTCCGCCACCACCTACTGCAATAACAATATTATCATTATCAACTAACTGCTTAATTACTCTTTTTTCAATTATATCTTTAGGTCTTGGTGAAGGAACTACCCTTCTATAACCTCTGCCAGAGTCTTCAACAAAAGTATAACCCTTTTCTTTACTAATCAAATCAGCTTCTTCTTTAGTATAAAACTTACCTATTGGTTTAGTAGGATTATCAAACGCACTATCGTTAGGATCAACTAAAACTTGCGTAATTAAAGTTGCACAATCTTTCTTTATTTTCTGCCTTTCAAGCTCATCTTGAATGCACTGTTGCATCTGATAACCAATATACCCTTGACTCATTGAGCCACATTCTGGAAATGGCATATCAGGAGTCTTAACCTCACCATGAGCCGAATAATCCATAGCTAAAAATATCTGACCAACCTGAGGTCCATTACCATGCGTTAAAACTATCTTATTTCCAGACTTTACTAAATCCACTATTATTTTAGCTACCCCTTCAAGTAACCTTAATTGCTCACTTTGAGAATTACCTAAAGCATTTCCCCCTAACGCAATAACTATCTTACTCATATTATCACCATACTTTCTAAATAAAGTATAACATATAAGAAATAATAACTGCAACATTTTTACAAATTAAAACACAGTAAGAATAGAAAACAAAGAGTTTCGCATATAAATACTACTAATCTAAATTTTCATTTACTGCATATATTTTGTAATTTATAATACTACTTTAAATTACAAGGATTATTCTTGTTTCCAAGCTTTTGATTATTAAATTCCTCTAATAAAATATAGTCATTGGAAAATCTAGGGGCGGTGAACTATTTAGTAGGTTCATCTCCACTAGACTCAGAACCTCTGCCCGAACCTGACACATTGCAGTTCGAATTGCCATCGGTATTGACGTTGCAGTTATCAGAATCACTGACGTTCGCATTGACGTTACCATCGGAATTAGCGTTCACGTTATTGAATCCACCACCGTTACAGTTGAAGTTGTCATCACCAAAGTTACAGCTACCTTAAACAGGATAACCCTATAAAAACATATTATGTTTTTACCAAATTTTTATATTCTCACAAAAATACGTCACAAATTTCGGTGCCTATACTTCCGTTCGGCACCATTACATTTTGCCTATGGCAAAATGATAGGGATTTTAGATGTCAAGATGCGGGGCGGCGAACTATAGAGCAGGCTCACCTCCACTAGACTCAGAACCTCCGCCCGAACCTGACACACCGCAGTCCGAATAGCCATCGGCATGGACGTCGCAGCGACCAGAACCACTGACGCTCGCACTGACGCCACCAGCGGAATAAGCGCTCACGTAACTGAATCCACCACCGCTACAGGTGAAGCCGGCATCACCAAAGGTACAGCTACCTGAATTACTATTAAACCATGATTCTTGTCCTTGTAATAATCTTTTGTTTGCTGAATAATATGAGCTATTTCCACCTTGCATACAGTGTTCTGTATCAGTTACAAAACACACATATGATGCAGTTATTATATCATCTACCACATCATGTTTTAAATAATATGTTTTATTTAGTGTGCTTGCGTTTGTTGTATATTCTCCTACTCCACCAAATGTTCCTGTTTTTTGTTGACATGAATAGCCTGCTGGAGAGCCAAACCCCTCTAATGCTGTTTGACATTCACTTTGACTTTCATAGGGCCCTACAGGTGCATCTTGATTGCCATCCGTTATGACATATTTTGTTCCACTTACTTGTACTATTGAACTGCCTATATTTGCGATTTTTGTATTATTTCTATAAATAGTTCCAGTAAATGATGACGGTGTTATACCCATACCAGCACTTCCTTGTACGGCATTTACTCCAACAGTTATTGTTTGTGATTCATTTAATGTGTAATTACTTAAATCAGTTGTATTTTGAAATTCTGCTGATACTACCATTGTTGTACTTCCTGTATTTGCACTTAATACTACATCTTCTGGCATATATACTTTCCATATTATATTTCCTTTTTGTTTTGTT